>CASEEY010000171.1 GCA_949287055.1 uncultured Collinsella sp. | reverse complement strand
CAACGGGACGCTTTCTACCGCAGTATTTCCACGAAGGGGAACAACAGGAAGTTTCTGAAGGGGTGGTTAAATCGCGTTGAGGCTTGTCGTGAGGTGGTAAGAGACTTTTAGCGCTTTTGCGTGCATGCGTTTCCTGAAGTCGTTCAGGTGTTGGTATTGGAACTTTCAAGGAGGTTTTTATGCCTGTACTGATTACGACAAAGGAGGCCATTGAGCTTACCGGAATACCAGCGAGCAAATTTGCTGCAGTGATGAGGCAGCACGACGTTGTGCCCATTGACTTCGGGCGTGGGCGCGGGAACGGTTTGCGTTGGGTGCGCGAAGATGTTATGCGTGCACTTGTCTGCGGACTTCTAGGTCGGACCCCAAAAGGAGCTGACCATGGCTGTTCGTAAGAAGCGCGATGGCTATGAGGTATACTATCGCGATCCTGTTACCGGCAAGCAGCGCAGCCGGTTTTTCGAGACACAAAAAGACGCGGAGAAGGAGGATCGTCGCGTCAAATACATGCTCGAATTTGAGCGTGAGAAAATCATAGAGGAGGATGCAAAAAGAACACCAGTACCCAAACCAAAGCCCAAGCCGAAGCCCGCGTGCTTGCAGGTGCCAAAGCGGCGCAGGTCAAGATAGTACTTGTACTGGCTGGCGTCCATGCCGAGCTCGGCGATACGGCGCTCGAGGACATCCAGGCGCTCCTCGCGCTGGGAGCCGCCGATGATCTCGCCGATGCCGGGCACCAGGCAGTCCGCGGCGGCGACGGTCTTGCCGTCGTCGTTCATGCGCATGTAGAACGCCTTGATCTCGGCAGGATAGTCGGTCACGAACGTCGGGCACTTGAAGTGCTCCTCGGTAAGGAAGCGCTCATGCTCGGTCTGCAGGTCGATACCCCAGCTCACGGGATACTCAAATGCGTGGCCGGCGGCGACCGCGGCTTCGAGGATCTCGATGGCCTCGGTGTAGGTCACGCGCGCGAAGTCGGAGCTTGCCACGTGCGTCAGGCGGGCGATGAGGCCCTTGTCCACGAACTTGTTGAGCATGTTGAGCTCGTCGGGGCACCTCTCCATAACGTCGTTGATGACGTACTTGAGCATGGCCTCGGCAAGGTCCATGTCGTCCGAGAGATCGGCGAAGGCGATCTCGGGCTCGATCATCCAGAACTCGGCGGCATGGCGCGTGGTGTTGGAGTTCTCGGCGCGGAACGTCGGACCGAAGGTGTACACGTCGCCGAAGGCCATGGCGAAGTTTTCGGCGTTGAGCTGGCCGGACACGGTGAGGCTCGCTGCCTTGCCGAAGAAGTCCTGACCCCAGTCGGTCTCGCCGGCATCGGTGGTGGGCGCGTGCGCGGGGTCAAACGTCGTGACGTGGAACATCTCGCCGGCGCCCTCGCAGTCGGAGGTGGTGATGATCGGCGTGTTCACGTAGACGAAGCCGCGGTCCTGGAAGAAGCGGTGGATAGCGGCGGCGGCAACGGAGCGGATGCGGAACACAGCGCGGAACAGGTTCGTGCGCGGGCGCAGATGCTGCTGGGTGCGCAGGAACTCGACGGTAGCGCGCTTCTTCTGCAGCGGGTAGTCGGGCGCGGAGGGGCCGGCGACCTCGATGGTCTCGGCGGTAAGCTCGAAGGGCTGCGGCGCGTCGGGCGTGAGCTTGACGGTGCCGGTCGCGATCAGTGCGGCCGACACGTTCTGGTGCGCGATCTCGTCGTAGTTGGCGAGATCGTCACGGTTCATGACGATCTGCAGGTCCTTGAAGCAGCTACCGTCGTTGACGGTCACGAAGCCGAAGTTCTTCATGTCGCGGACGGACTTGACCCATCCGGCGACGGTGACGCGGCTGCCGCCGAGTGCCTCGGCATCGGCGTAGAGCTGGGCGATCTTGGTGCGATCCATAAAGACCTCTGTTCTTAGGCGTTGGTGGACAGATTGACCGTCCTCCATCATACCAGCCCGCGATGATGGGTTGGAAGGAACACGTCCCCAACCGACCCACGGCCAACCGACAAGGGGGCAGCGCGTGCTGCCCCCTTGTGCAAAAACGTCTGACCTGATTTCACGCCGCAGGACGCTGTCCCGTTAGAACGTGACGGTCTTGGGTTCGGCGGTAAACGAACAGAACGTCGCGGTGACGTTCTCAAGGGCGAAGACCTCGCAGTTGCCGTCATCGGCGGCGTACATGCTTTGAAGCTCGGGGTACTCGCCCAAAACCGCCTGGCGCGCCTCGAGACGGTCGTCGAGCACGGCGTCGGCGGCAAGGCGCAGCCAGCCTCCCTCGGCGTCAACCGCGCTGATCGCGATGCGCGGATGCGCAAGCATCTGGTCGGAAACCGGTTTGACCTTGCCGGTCTGGATGTACAGCTTGCCCTCGAACTTCGCAATCGTACCGAAGGGCCGCACCTGCGGGTTGCCTTCGGCGTCGACGGTTGCCAGGAAATACGTCGGGTTCTTCTTCAGATACGTCAGGACCTCATCCATCGCTCTTCCTTTCTCGCGTTGGCGGGATATCGTCTATGTACCCATTGGCGGACACGGCAGCCCGTTCGCCTTGCTCCATATCGGGTGCAGCGGATGGGCCGCTGTGCCCCGTTGGGCCCGAATTGGTATACCCTAGACGGACGACACAACCGACGAACGCGAGGAATCGATGATCGTAGAACAGCATGCCCTGTGGGGCGAGGAACCGACCGCGGAGCATCCGGCGACCTACACGGCGTATCTGGCCGAGCCTGTGCCCGCACGCGCCGACGAGCCGCGCCCCGCTGTCGTCATCTGCGGCGGCGGAAGCTTTACCGCCATCAGCGCGCACGAGCAGGAGCCCGTTGCCTTCGAGTTCTTGAACCGCGGCTTCCAGGCATTCGTGCTCGACTACGTGACGAGCTCCACCGGCAACGTATCCTTTCCGAACCCGGAGGCCGATCTCGCCAAGATGGTCGCGACCGTGCGCGCGAACGCCAAGGCATGGCATGTCGACCCCGACAAGGTGACGGTTGTCGGCTTCTCCGCTGGCGGTTTCATCTGCGCTTCGCTGGCGGCGCAGTGGAAGGCCGGTCCGTTTGCCGCGCTTACGGGCGAGCGTCCCGAGCGCCTTCGTCCCGACGCCGCGGTGCTTGCCTACCCGCTGCTCGACATGCGCGTCATCCGCGACGAGCAGACGCGCGATCCGCGCATCGACCTGCGTGTTCCCAAGACCGGCGGCAAGACCGGCCGCGATCTGCTCAACGACTACATCGCCATGGTCATCGGCGGCGAGGCGACCGATGAGCGCATGGCCGAGGTCTGCCCGACCTCGCACGTCACGCGCGATATGTCCCCGACGTTCGTATGGGGGACGGCCGACGATAAGACCTGCCCCATCTGCCAGGTGTACGACCTGGCGCAGGCGATGGCGCGCGAGGGAGTCGTCCACGAGGTCCACGTGTTCGACCAGGGCGGGCATGGTCTGTCCGTAGCGAACATCAACACGCGCTGCGATAATGAGGACCGCGCTCAGGCCGTTCGCGCTTGGGTCGACTTGGCCTTTGATTTCTTGGACCGCAGGGGGCTCGTGTAGGGGCACGCGGACACGAAGGAGACGGACGCGATGATCGACATCACGAAGGAAATGACCTTGGGGCCCATGGCGCTCATCTGCCTGGTGGGGCTTATCGTTGCGTTTCGCATGGGTGCGCGGGTGTTCCATCGGGCGGCGGTGCCGTTTGGTCTTGCGCTGTTCCTGTCCCTTGTGGGGCTGACGTGCTGGGGCGAGAACGGATTTGCGATTCCTGCCTACTCGCTCATGCTCGTGTTTCCTCTGATCGCCGTCGAGCTCCTTGCGCTCAACGGCGTCATGCTGCTCATCCGCGACGGTCACGTGACGGCTCTGTCCGGCGCGCCGATTGCGGGCGCGTTTGCGATCGCGATTCTGTACACGCTGGTCCCGCAGGCGGTTGACGCTGCGGACAACGCGGTTGTCGACGCGGTGGTGAACCTGTTCGTCCTCGAAGGGATGTGGGTTTCGTTTGCCCTGGCGGCGCTCTGCCTGTGCTCGTTGGCCTATCGGGTCGCCGGGCGCGAGATGGTTCCCGACCGCGCGCATCCCTTCGACTTCATCCTCGTGCACGGCGCCGCACTCGCGGGCACGCGGCCCTCGCCGCTGCTCATGGATCGGCTCGACAGCGCCTACACGCTGTGGGAGCGCCAGGGCAGGCAGGGTGTGATCGTCGTGTCGGGAGGACAGGGCTCCGACGAGGTCGCCTCGGAGGCGAGCGTCATGCATTCCTACCTGCGCGACCGCGGCGTTCCCGAGGAACAGCTTGCCGATGAGGACCGTTCCACCACGACACGCGAGAACCTCGAGCTCTCGCGTGCGGTCATGGACGGCATAGCGGACGGATTGCCGTACCGCGTGGCGCTGGTGTCGAGCGACTTCCATGTGTTCCGCTGCCTGTATCTCGCGCGTCGGATGGGTCTTGACGCCGAGGTCATGGGCTCTGCGACACGGCGCGATACCTGGTTGCGATCCATCGTTCGCGAGTTCGGAGCGGTGCTTGCGGACAACCTCTGGACCTTTGCGCCCGTGGCTGCCATGTGGGCGGTTCTCGTGCCGTAGACGGGTTGGATGGGGACGTGTTCGCTTCAACCCATGCGCTCTCTGCGCGCGGGCGCTGGCGTGCGGCGCCATGTCCGCGCGCTGCGATTCTAGGGTATTGAATGGTTTGCCAAACGAGAGGATGGACGAAACATGTCGTTCGATGTCGCCAAGGCATATCTGGATAGCATCGGCTTGGGCGATCGCGTGATCGCGACCGAGGCACCGAGCTCGACGGTTGAGGAAGCTGCGGAAGCGCTCGGCTGCAAGCCGGAGCACATCGCCAAGACCATGGCGTTTTTGGTTGACGAGGCACCGGTGCTCGTGCTGTGCGCCGGCGACGCGCGCGTGAACAACAGCATGTTCAAGCAGGTCTTCCACACCAAGGCCAAGATGATTCCCGGCGACGTGGTCGAGGGGCTCGTGGGCCACGCGCCCGGCGGCGTGTGCCCCTTCGGCGCCAAGCCGGCTGCCCGCGTGTTTCTGGACGAGTCGCTGCGTCGTTTCGAGGTGGTGTATCCCGCCTGCGGCAACGACCACAGCGGCGTGCGCCTGACGATCCCTGAGCTCGAACGGGCGACGCGCGCCGAGGGATGGGTCGACGTCTGCCGCGGCTGGCGCGAGGAGGCGTAAGCTCAGGCGCGCGGATGTAATTTCACCCCAGGGGTTTTGTTGCACCGGGCAGCCCAATGGCT
>CASEEY010000170.1 GCA_949287055.1 uncultured Collinsella sp. | reverse complement strand
GCGTCAACCAGGCCGGGCTTAGGAGTAAGACGCGCCTCGGCGATGAGCGAGGCGCGTGCGAATGCGGCGATCTGTGCGCAGAGAGCGGCGCGGTCGTCAGTGGACGCCAATGTTTGTCATCTCTCCGTTCACCAAGCTGTAGGAGTTGCGCAGATGCGCGCGAACGACCTGCTCGATCTTCTTCTCGGGCCCGAAGCGCATGGCGAGGTAGATGCCCCAGTGCTCCTCAAGCGCTTGATTGCGGCGCTCTTCGGGACGGGCCGAAACGTTGCGGAAGTAGCGCGTGTAAGCCTGCAGCGGTTCGATGATGCTCTGCAGGCGCGGGCTGTTGGCCTTGGCGAAGATGAAGCGGTTGAAATCATCCCAGTTGCCGACGACGCCCTCGACATCGTCGCTGGCGTTCAGGCGCTGGCCGCGCTCGAGCAGTTCGCGGAGCTCTTCGAAGTCCTCATCGGTCATGTTGCGCGCGGCCTTGGTGGTAGCGAGCGTCTCGAGGACGACGCGGATCTCGAAGACCTCCTCGGCGTCGCGCTTGCTGATGCCGCGCACGATGACGCCGCTGCCCGCCTTGCGCTCAACCAGACGTTCAGCTGCGAGCTGATCGAGGGCTGCACGGATGGGCGTGCGGCTGATGTGCAGCGACTGGGCGAGCTGCTTTTCGTTGATCATGGTTTCCGCGGGGATGCGCCCCAGCGTGATCGCCTGCTTGAAGGCGGAGAAAAGAACGTCCTTGAGCGGCGCATTCTTTGAAAGGTCGAGGAACTCGCACAAGGTCAGCATCAACGATTCTGTGTCCATGCATTACCTCCTACCTCGTTATTGCTCCTCAGTTGTAGCAATTGTAAAGGATAGGCTTACCGTCGTTTTTCAAGAACGGTTCCAAATACGGCCATTAGGTATTCCATTTTGGAAAAGAAGAAACGCGGTAGTGCGCTTTGATGTGCGCGTAGGAGAAATGGCGAGTGGGCAGGCGGGTAATGAGGGCTGTCTTGACGGAGCGAGTGGCCTAACGGGGGAGAACGCCTCCTCCGTCAGACCGCTTGTCCTCACTGGCCCACGGCAATGCGCTATCCGGGTTTCATGTCGTCAGGTGGACTGCGGCGCTCGTGGCAGCCCACCGTCCAAGCCCCATGTCATCCCAAATAAAAAACCGCGGCCGCCGGGATGGCGACCGCGGTTCGGAAAGAGGGAGCCAAATTGTGGTCCCCCTGCAGAGCCTGAACGACTAGGCCTGCGGGACGTACAGCGGGATGGCGCCCGTGGCCATGATCGTGACGACGAAGATCACGAAGATGCACAGGGCCCACTTGCCCGCGGCGCGCTGCCACTCGCCCAGATCCTGGCCGGTAAGACGCAGGAGCAGGTAGATGAAGGCAGTCAGCGGGGACAGCAGGTGGAAGGCCTGGCCCATGAGGGAGGCGAGAGCCATCTGCAGGTTGGTGAAGCCGTACGCATAGCCGGCCTCGGCGATGGCGGGCATAACGCCGAAGTAGAAGCCATCGTTGGAGATGAAGAACGTGCCGGGCGCGGAGATGAGGCAGACGATGAGGCCCCAGAAGCCAGCGAGCTGCTTCGGGATGATGGTGATCAGCGACTGCGCAACCGCGTCGGACATGGACAGACCGAGCTCGGAGTCACCCTGGAACAGGCCCATGAAGATACCGGCGCCGAAGATCAGGATGACGACCTGCACCGCGTCGCCGCCGTTGGCGCCGATACGAGCGTTCTGGTCCTTGATCTTGGGGTAGTTCACGAGCAGCGCGATGATGGTGCCGAGCATGAAGAGCATCTGGTTCGGGAGCGCGATGGCCTCGACGAAGGAGCCTGCGACCAGCCACGCGATGAGGATAACGGTCATGATGGCGTTGAAAGCCCAGTTCTGGGGACGACGGAGCTCGAGGGTCTCGGGATCGTCGATAGCGCAGAGCTCGTCGATCTCGGCCTGGGAGAACTCGGTGACGCCAAGGCGGGCGCGCTCCTTCTTACCCATGTAGCGAGCGACGACCACGATGTTGAAGATCACGGAGATGATCATGCCGGGCATGAGGTAGGACAGGATGTCGCCGCCGACCTCGCAGACGGCCATCGCACGAGCGGTGGGGCCGCCCCAGGGCAGCAGGTTCATAACCGTGTTCTGAAGGATGACCAGGACGGCCAGGTTCATCTTCTTCATGCCGAGCTTCTCGTAGATGGGGAGGAACGCGGCGCAGCAGATGAGCGTGGTGGTGGTGCCGTCACCGTTGAGCGACACGCACGCGGCGACGACCGAGGTGGCGACGAGGACCTTCATGGGGTCGCCCTTCGCGAACTCGATCATCTTCTTGGTGATGGGGTCGAACAGGCCCGCATCGAGCATGATGGAGAAGTACAGAATAGCGAACAGCAGCAGGATACCGGTGTTAGCGGTAGTGCCGAGGCCGTTCATGACCCAGTCGCCGATGAGCGTCCACTGGGAGATGTTGCCGGTGACGATGAGCACGAGGAACGCGAATACCATAGGTACCGTGCACAGCGCCACGAGCGGCGACAGCTTCTTGGTCATGACCACGAACATGAAGACCGCGATCATAAGCCAACCGAGGATGGTTATAGCCATAACTTCACCCTTCCCTTTCCCTTTTCCCTTTTCCAACCGAACCAATAAAAAGTGGCGGCCTGTGTCCCATGCGTTTGATACAGGCAGCCGATGCTCGCGAAAAAGAATAGGGCGCATTCCTGCGAGGAATATCGAAGAGACACCAATCGGAACACCAGAAAAACAACATCTATGTGGGAAAACAGTAAAACCGCAGGTCAGAGCTAGAAGCAAATGACTATTGGAGGCATAGGAATAAACAATCGCCGTTCGCCAGTCGATACCGACCGTTCACCGGCACTGAAGCGGCGTTCAACAGGCCCGATTTTGGATGCCAGACCGCCAAAACTAGAATGGATTTCGGAAAACATCGAGCTAGCGATGGGTGAGACAGCAGAAGTACACGGCGGTGCACACGTGAACAACAAAAGTGCATGCAGTCCATTCTGTACGCCTATAAAGTAGTAAACATGAATCGCTGGCACGATTGCGGAGGCAATCGGCGCGTGATTGCCACGGATAACCGAGGGGAAGTGAGTACATGGGCTTCTTTGATTGGTTGCGGCGCAAGGACGCCGAGCCCGAGGCGAAGGCAGCGACGGCACCGGCCGCCGCGCCGGCATCTCCGGCGCCTGCGCAGCCGGAGGAGGAGTGGGAGCAGATTCCCGCCTTCCTGCCGGTCGATGCCTCCGAGCATCGAGCGGTCGTGATCGCGGCAACGGCGATCGCGG
>CASEEY010000169.1 GCA_949287055.1 uncultured Collinsella sp. | reverse complement strand
CCCGGCGGCACCGTGGCAAACATCCTTGCCATCTCGGCGCTCACCGATGAGTTCGAGGGCCCGCTCTGCGCCGCCGACGCGCACCCCACCATCCATGAGACGGGCGCTATCGAGGGCTGCGGGCGCCGCCTGCTCGCCACGCACGACGACCTGGGCGTGCTCACGCCCGAGGGCGCGGAGGGCGTCTGGCGCATATGCGAGGCAAACGGTTGCCACACCACGCGCCCCGGCATGGTCTATTTCTCCGACACCACCGAGCTCGGGCACGTCTGGACGCGCGCGGAGTTCGATGCGATCTGCGACTGGGCCGACGCGCACGAGCTTGCGATCTACGTCGACGGCGCGCGCATGGCGAGCGCCATGACCGCCGATGGTGCCGACCTTGATATCGCCCACATCGCGGCGCGCGCCGACGCCTTCACGCTCGGCGGCACCAAAAACGGCATGCTCTTTGGCGAGGCGCTGGTGGTGAACAGGCACAGCGAGCGCGGACGCCGCGCCGTCGAGCGCCTCCCCTACCTCACCAAGCGCGCGGGCGCCATGACGGCAAAGGGCCGCCTGATGGGCGTGATGTTTGAGGCGGCGTTTGACCACGCCAACGCCGACGCGACCGGCGAGCTCGCCTACTGGCGCTACGCGCGCCACGCCAACGCGGCCGCTGTGCGCCTGGCGCACGGCATGATGGAGGCCGGGTACGAGCCGTATCTGGAAACCACGGGCAACCAGCAGTTCTTCTGGGTCGCACCCGAGCTCGCCCAGCAGCTGAACCGTGCTCTCGGCGCAGAGATCTCGCTGGTGGACGATCCCACGGGCGCCGATCGCGTCGTCGCGCGCTTCGTCACCAGCTGGGCGACGCCGCAAGACGCCGTGGATGAGGCCATTGCCTTCGCCGCGCAGCTACTCGCCTAGCGGCGACCGCGCCGCCGCAAAAACGAAAAGTGCGTCTCGGACAGCACGATCGAGCAGAAAATCAGCGCGAAGCCCGCGAGCAGACGGCCGGTGAGCATCTCGCCGGCCAGCACGACAGAGAAGAACACGCCCGAGGGCGACTCCATCGACAGCAGCAGCGAGCCGGTGGAGGAAGGCACGTGCGCCAGTCCGATGTTTTGGATGAGCAGGCCCACGCAGGTGCAGATGATCGAGAGGAATGCGATCACACCCACGAGTTGCGGCGTCCAGACGCTCGCCGGCACGGCTGGCTCGCAGGCCAACGTGCTGACAAAGCTCAGCGCGCCCACCGCGGCGAACATCCAAAAGGTGAGCACGTTGATGTCCATATCCTGACCGTACTTCGCCGCCATCGCGATCTGGAAGGCGAAGAAGATCGCGCCGCCGAGCGTGAGCGCGTCGCCGAGCCCGACGGTCAGGCTGTCGAGCGCCACCAAGCCGATGCCCGCCAGGCACAACAGCGCCGCCCCCATGTTGTAGCGCGTCAGCTTCTCGCGGCTGATCAGATAGCTGATGAAGGGCACGAGGATGCAGTAGGTTCCGGTCAGAAACGCGCTCTTGCCCGCCGTGGTATCCGTGAGGCCGATGGTCTGCAGGCTGTAGGCAGCCCATTCGAGCACGCCCATACCGAGCCCCACGGCCAGGTACCGCGCGTTGAAGTGCGCCCGCACGCGGCGGCGGAACGCTATGAGCATGATGATCGCGGAGGAGCCGAAGCGCCACGCGAGCAGATAGAAGCTCGGCAGCACGTCGAGGGCGTCCTTCACCACGTAAAACGAGAAGCCCCAGATGCATGCCATGGATACGAGCAACAATTTCCAGAAAAGCGGCGAACGCGCGCCAGCGCCGCGCAGGCGTCCCGCGCCGCGATCCTCCGGCGCCACCGGTGCGTCGCTGCCCCATATGTGCTTCTTGATGGTTTCCATGCGGTCCAATGTATCAGGACGCGCATGCCCGCTCAACGCGGGACGGCAGCGCCGCCGAGAATTAACACGGCGGACGACGCGCGGCATCTCAAGCCGCCACGCGTACGCCGTTGCGCGCAAAAGGGCCGCTGCACATCAGCAGCGGCCCTGCTCGTCGCGGTTGTGCGGGTATCTCCGTTAGCGCACCTGCGCCACGTGCACCACGTTGGTGGAGGTCACGCCGTCGGTGAAGGTGATGGAGGTGTCGGGGTCGCCCACCGTGAGGACGGCGACGTCACCCACGCGCACCACGCCGCGCTTCTTGGCGCACTCGAGCGCCGTGCGGACGATGTAGCGCTTGTCGCCGATCTCGCCTTCGGTGACCGGATCGACGCCCCAGTAGATCGTCATCTTGCGCGTGGCCGCGTCGTGCGGGGTCACGGCCAGAATCGGCAGCATGGGGCGGAAGTTGGACACCAGGCGCGCGGAGCGGCCGGACTCGGTCGGGATGAGGATCGCGCGGGCCTTCACGTTGAAGGCGGTGCTCACCGCCGCCAGACCGATCGCGCTGTTGATGGCGCGGATGCCCGTCTCGTCGGTATGGATGTCCAGGCGATTATGCTCGGGCATGGTGGCCTCGGCGATCAGCGCGATGTTGGCCATCATCTTGACGGCCTCGAGCGGATACTTACCCGCCGCGGTCTCGCCGGACAGCATCGTAGCATCCGTGCCGTCGGTGATGGCGTTGGCGACGTCGGTGACCTCGGCGCGCGTCGGGCGCGGATTGCGGATCATGGAGTCGAGCATCTGCGTGGCGGTGATGACCGGCTTATACGCCTTGTTGCACTTCTGGATGATCTCCTTCTGGATGGTCGGGCAGACCTCGGGCGCGACCTCGACGCCCAGGTCGCCACGGGCGACCATGATGCCGTCGGATTCCTTCAGGATCTCGTCGAAGTGATAGACGGCCAAGGCGCACTCGATCTTGGGGAAGATGTCGATGTTCCCGCCGCCGTTCTCCTCGCACAGCTTGCGGATCTCGCGCACGCCGGCGGCGTCGCGGATGAAGGATGCGGCGATGAAGTCGATGCCCTCCTCGATGCCGAACAGGATGTCCTTGCGATCCTGCTCGGTGATCGTGGGCAGCGACAGCTTGGCGTTGGGGACGTTGACACCCTTCTTCTCGCCCAGCTCGCCGCCGTTGTCCACATGGCAGACGATGTCCTGGCCGGAGATGCTCTTGACGGTGAGGCCGATCAGGCCGTCGTCGATCAGGATGGTGCCACCGGGGTGCACCTCGCGCGGAAGCTCAAGATGGTCGAGGTAGAAGTGCTCAGCGGTACCCTGAAGGTCCTCGGAGGTCTCAGCGGCGGTGACGGTCACCGTGGAGCCGGCCACCAGCGTGACCTTCGCGTGATCCTTGAGGAAGCCCGTGCGGATCTCGGGGCCCTTGGT
>CASEEY010000168.1 GCA_949287055.1 uncultured Collinsella sp. | reverse complement strand
GCTCTCGGACGGCGGCCAGGTCGCCCTCGAGGCCTCCGCCGAGGGCGACTACGCCGGCGGCAACATGGAGGGCAAGGAGTCGCGCTTCGGCGTCGACGACTCCTCGCTGTGGGCCGCCTACACCACCGCCGCCTCCAACGGCTCGGTGAACTCCATGCACGACTCCTACACGCCGCTCGGCGGTATGATCGCCATCCTTCAGATGGCGCTCGGCGAGGTCGTCTTCGGCGGTGTGGGCTGCGGTCTGTACGGCATGATCGGCTTCGCCATCCTCACGGTGTTCATCGCCGGCCTCATGGTCGGACGCACGCCGGAGTTTTTGGGCAAGAAGATCGAACCCACCGAGATGCGCTGGGCCGTCGTCGCCTGCCTGGCCACGCCGTTTGCGATCCTGGTCGGCTCCGCCATCGCCGCCATGGCGCCCGGCATCATGGACTCCCTGAGCAACGCTGGTGCCCACGGCTTCTCCGAGCTGCTCTACACCTACGTCTCGTGCGGCGGCAACAACGGCTCCGCCTTCGCGGGATTCAACGCCAACACGCCGTTTTTGAACGTCTCCCTCGGCATCGTGATGCTGTTCGTGCGCTTCGTGCCCATCGTCGCCATCATGCGCATCGCCGGCTCGCTGTCGTCCAAGAAGTCGGTCGCCGCATCCGCCGGCACCCTGTCGACGACCAACGGGATGTTCGTGTTCCTGCTCATCTTCATCGTGCTGCTGATCGGCGCGCTGAGCTTCTTCCCCGCTCTGGCGCTCGGCCCCATCGCCGAGTTCTTCCAGATGCTCGCCTAAAGGAGGTTTGGGTCACATGTCCACCACCGCTCCCAAGAGCGCTTTGGCCGACAAGGCCATGGTCACCCGGGCCATCAAGGATTCCTTTGCCAAGCTGGACCCGCGGGTCCAAATCGAGAATCCGGTCATGTTCCTCGTGTGGGTCTCGGCCATCTTGACCACGATGCTCGCCATCGTTTCGTTTGCCGGCATCCAGGACGCCGGCGTGTCGAGCGGCTACATCACCGCCATCGCCGTGATCCTGTGGTTCACGGTGCTGTTCGCCAACTTCGCCGAGGCCATCGCCGAGGGCCGTGGCAAGGCCCAGGCGGATTCGCTGCGCGCCGCGAAGAAAGACGTCGAGGCGCACAAGATCGATTCCATCGAGAGCCGCGACCACTTCACGGTCGTTCCGGGCACGTCGCTGACGCGCGGCGATCTTGTGATCGTCCGCGCCGGCGAGCAGATTCCCGGCGACGGCGACGTCGTCGAGGGCGCCGCTTCGGTGGACGAGTCCGCCATAACCGGCGAGTCGGCTCCCGTGGTGCGCGAGGCCGGCGGCGACCGCTCGGCCGTGACCGGCGGCACCACCGTGCTGTCCGACTGGATCGTCGTGCAGATCTCCTCTGAGCCCGGCGAGAGCTTCCTCGACAAGATGATCGCCATGGTCGAGGGCGCCGCGCGCAAGAAGACCCCCAACGAGATCGCGCTCGAGATCTTCCTGGTCGCCCTGACCATCATCTTCATCCTCGTCACCGCGTCGCTCTACAGCTACTCGCACCTAAGCTCCACGCTCAACGGCATCGACGACCCCACGAGCGTCACGACCCTCATCGCACTGCTCGTGTGCCTCGCCCCCACCACCATCGGCGCTCTGCTCTCGGCCATCGGCATCGCGGGCATGAGCCGCTTGAACCAGGCCAACGTGCTCGCCATGTCCGGCCGCGCCATCGAGGCCGCCGGCGACGTGGACATCCTCATGCTCGACAAGACCGGCACCATCACGCTCGGCAACCGCCAGGCGAGCGAGTTCATCCCGGTCGACGGCACGACCCCCGAGGAGCTTGCCGACGCCGCCCAGCTCTCCAGCCTGGCCGATGAGACGCCCGAGGGCCGCTCCATCGTCGTGCTCGCCAAGGAGCAGTTCGGCCTGCGCGGCCGCACGCTCGAGGACAAGCACATGACCTTCGTCCCCTTCACCGCGTCCACCCGTATGTCCGGCGTCGACTACGACGGCGTCGAGATTCGCAAGGGCGCTGCCGATTCCGTGCGCGCCTGGGTGGAGTCGGCGGGCGGCGTCTACTCCGACGCGTGCTCCGTCGTCGTGGACAATATCGCCAAGCGGGGCGGCACGCCGCTCGTCGTGGCCAAGAACCATAAGGTCCTGGGTGTCATCTACCTCAAGGACATCATCAAGCAGGGCGTGAAGGAGAAGTTCGCCGACCTGCGCCGCATGGGCATCAAGACCATCATGGTCACGGGCGACAACCCACTGACGGCCGCGGCCATCGCCGCTGAGGCGGGCGTGGACGACTTCCTCGCCGAGGCGACCCCCGAGGGCAAGCTCGCCAAGATTCGCCAGTTCCAGGCCGAGGGCCATCTCGTCGCCATGACCGGCGACGGCACCAACGATGCCCCGGCGCTCGCGCAGGCCGACGTGGCCGTGGCCATGAACACCGGCACGCAGGCCGCCAAGGAGGCCGGCAACATGGTCGACCTCGACTCGAGCCCCACAAAGCTCATCGAGGTGGTGCGCATTGGCAAGCAGCTGCTCATGACCCGCGGCTCGCTCACGACCTTCTCCGTGGCCAACGATGTGGCAAAGTACTTCGCCATCATCCCCGCCCTGTTCGCCCCGATCTACCCGGGTCTGGCCGCCCTGAACATCCTGGGCCTTGCCACCCCACAGTCTGCGGTGCTCTCGGCCATCATCTACAACGCCCTGGTCATCGTCGCGCTGATCCCCGCCGCCCTCAAGGGTGTCAAGTACCGCGAGGTCTCCTCCGGTCAGCTTTTGACCCACAACCTGCTGGTTTGGGGCCTCGGCGGCCTCGTCGCCCCGTTCGTGTTCATCAAGCTCATCGACCTGCTGCTGGTCATGGTCGGTCTTGCGTAGATTTGTGAAGGATGGACGATATGTTGAAAGGAATCGCTGTACGCGCCCTTGCCGTCTTCGCGTTCTTCTCCGTCATCTGCGGTGTCGTGTACACGCTGGTGATCACCGGCATCGCGCAGGCTGTGTTCCCCTATCAGGCCAACGGCTCAATCATCGAGGTCGACGGCAAGCAGTACGGCTCCGAGCTCATCGGGCAGCAGTTCAACGACATGGATCACATGTGGGGACGCATCCAGAACCTTTCGGTCGTGGAGAGCCCCGACGGAGAGCTGGCCGTCTACTCAGGCGCCTCCAACAAGACGCCCGCATCCGACTACACAGATGAGGAGACCGTCGAGGCCTTCGGCGAGTCCTTCGAGGACGCGGTCGCGGCGCGTGTCGAGATGATCAAGGAGGCGAACCCCGACGCCGATATGGACAAGGTCCCTGTGGATCTG
>CASEEY010000167.1 GCA_949287055.1 uncultured Collinsella sp. | reverse complement strand
CTCACCAGAATCCGCAACGCGCTCATCGCCAAGCATGACAGCGTGGAGATCCCCGCTTCCACGATGAAGAAGTCCATCGCGCAGATTCTGCTCGACGAGGGCTACATCAAGGGGTTCGACGTGGTGGAGGACGGCGTGAAGAAAACCATCCGCATCCAGCTCAAGTACGGCGCGAACAAGCAGCGCGTCATCGTCGGCCTGAAGCGCATCTCCCGGCCCGGCCTGCGCGTCTATGCGCGCAAGGACGAGGTGCCGAAGGTGCTCGGCGGCCTCGGCGTGGCGATTCTGTCCACGTCGCGCGGCGTGATGACCGACCGCGAGGCCCGCAAGCTGGGCGTGGGCGGCGAAGTCCTCGCCTACATCTGGTAACAAGAACAGCCAACGGAGGAATGACAGAATGTCTCGTATCGGAAAACTTCCAGTCCATATTCCGGGCGGAGTGACAATCACGGTCGATGAAGCGAACGTCGTCACGGTCAAGGGGCCCAAGGGCCAGCTGTCCGAGCAGATCGCAAGCGACATGATCATCGAGCAGGACGCGGGCGTCCTGACCGTCAAGCGTCCCAGCGACGACAAGCGCCATCGCGCGCTGCACGGTCTGTCCCGCACGCTCATCAACAATATGGTGGTCGGCACGACGCAGGGCTTTGAGAAGCACCTGGAGATCGTCGGCACCGGCTACCGCGCCCAGATGCAGGGCAAGAACCTCGTGCTCAACGTCGGGTATTCGCACCCGGTCGAGTTTGAGCAGCCGGAGGGCATCTCGTTTGAGGTGCCGGCGCCGACGAAGATCGTCGTCAAGGGCATCGACAAGCAGAAGGTCGGCCAGATCGCAGCCAACATCCGTGCGGTGCGCGAGCCGGAGCCGTATAAGGGCAAGGGCATCCGCTATGAGAACGAGACCGTTCGCCGCAAGGAAGGCAAGACGGGCAAATAAGGCCGGCAGGAGTGACAAGAGATGGTTACAAGGATCGATAATTACGCAGTCCGTGTCAAGCGCCATTATCGCCAGCGCCGTCACATCATCGGCACGCCCGAGCGGCCGAGGCTCAATGTGTACCGCAGCACGAACCATATCTACGCGCAGGTCATCGATGACGAAGCCGGTAACACCCTGGTCGCCGCTTCCACGCTGGATGCCGAGATCCGCGGCGAGCTGTCCGAGAAGACCAAGACCGAGGCGGCCGCGCTCGTGGGCGAGCTGATCGGCAAGCGCGCAAAGGAAAAGGGCGTCACCAAGGTCGTGTTCGACCGCGGCGGCTACCTGTACACCGGCCGCGTAGCGGCCCTGGCGGACGGCGCGCGCAAAGCGGGCCTGGACTTCTAAGGAGGAAACGAGATGCAGAACAAGAGATTCGAAAAAGAGCCCTCTGAATATAAGGAGCGTCTGGTTGCGATCAACCGCGTCGCCAAGGTTGTCAAGGGCGGTAAAAACTTCCGTTTCACCGCGCTGATGGTCGTCGGCAACGAGAACGGCAAGGTCGGCGTCGGCCTCGGCAAGGCTGCCGAGATTCCGGAGGCGGTCCGCAAGGGCATCGAGGACGCCAAGCGGCACATGATCGAGGTGCCGATCGTCGGCACGACGATCCCGCATCAGGTCGAGGGCAAGTTCGGCAAGGGCCATGTCCGCATGCTCCCCGCCGAAGAGGGTACCGGCGTTATCGCGGGCGGCCCGGCCCGTGCGGTGCTGGAGATGGTCGGCATCCGCGACATCCGGACCAAGTCCTTCGGTTCCAACAATCCGAGCAACTGCGTGAAGGCGACGCTCAACGGGCTGTCCCAGCTGCGCACGGCGGAACAGGTTGCCAAGCTCCGCGGCAAGACCGTGGAAGAGATCCTGGGTTAAGGAGGCGCACAATGGCTACGTTACGGATTACGCTCGTGAAGAGCACCATCGGCGCGCTCGCCGACCAGAAGGCGACGATCAAGGCGCTCGGCCTGCACAAGACCAACAGCGTCGTGGAGAAGCCGGACAATGCGTGCACGCGCGGCATGCTGTTCAAAGTGAAGCACCTTGTCAAGGTGGAAGAAGTCTAACTGAGGAGGACATGTATCATGAAATTGCATGAGCTGCAGCCCGCCCCCGGCTCGGTCAAGGCGCCCAAGCGCGTCGGCCGCGGCACCGGTTCCGGCATGGGCAAGACCTCCACAAAGGGTCATAAGGGCCAGAAGGCCAGAAGCGGGAGCAAGAAGAACGGCTTTGAAGGCGGCCAGATGCCGCTGACGCGCCGCCTGCCCAAGCGCGGCTTTACCAACATCTGGGCCAAGGAATACACCGTTATCAACATTTCCGACCTGAACGGGCTGGAGAATGACACCGTAGTGACCGCTGAGCTGCTCAAGGAACTGGGCATCATCAGCAAGATCGAAAAGGATGGCCTGAAGGTGCTGGGCAGGGGGGAACTGACCAAGAAGCTCAACGTCAAGGCCGCGAAGTTCTCCAAGACCGCGGACGAGGCGATCAAGGCCGCGGGCGGGAGCGTTGAGGTGATCGGCTGATGTTCAAGACGTTTTCCAACGCATTCAAGGTCAAGGATATCCGCAAGAGGATTTTGCTGACGCTCCTTCTGATCGTCATCTACCGCCTCGGCTGCTTTATCCCGATCCCGGGCGTCAACGTCGAACTCGTCGCGCAGGCGGCACAGCAGTACGATATCCTCGGCTTTCTCGACCTGCTCACCGGCAGCTCGTTCTCGCAGGTGACGCTGTTTGCCATGGGTATCTCGCCGTACATCACGGCGTCGATCATCCTGCAGCTGCTCACCATCGCCATCCCCGCGCTCGAGCGCATCAGCAAGGAGGAGGACGGCCGACAGAAGATCGAGCGCATCACGCGCTACACGGGCGTCGGCCTTGCGATGGTGCAGTCCATCGGCATCTTTGCCGGCCTTGAGGCGGGCATGGCGTCCGGGCAGTCGATCTTTGCCAACAGCGACTGGCCCATCTGGGTCAACTACGGCGTGATCGGCATCTGCTCCACGGCGGGCACGGCGTTTCTGATGTGGCTGGGCGAGCGCATCACCGAGAACGGCATCGGCAACGGCATCTCGATGCTGATCTTCGCCTCCATCGTGTCCCGCGTGCCCTCGACGGTCATCGGCTGGGTGCAGCAGCTCATCACCGGCGTCATGCCGTGGTGGGCGTTCCTGCTGCTGCTGGTGCTCGTGGTCGGCATGATCACGCTGGTGGTGCATGTGGACAACGCACAGCGCCGCATCCCGGTGCAGTACGCCAAGCGCGTCGTCGGGCGCAAGATGTACGGCGGGCAGAGCACGTATCTGCCCATCAAGGCCAACGCCAACGGCGTGCTGCCGCTCATCTTCGCCATGACGCTGATCCAGTTCCCGGGCATGATCGCCC
>CASEEY010000166.1 GCA_949287055.1 uncultured Collinsella sp. | reverse complement strand
TGGGTAAACGACTGGGCGACGCCGTGCTCGAGCACGTAGCGCGTCGCGGGCGTGTGGATGAGCGAGCCGGGCGGAAAATCCGAGGCGAGCTCGCCCACGCAGGCAAGCACGCGCTTGTCGTCGGTCACGGCGATGGCCATGGCGCGCGTCTCGGGCAGAAGGCGGCAGCAGATGTCCTGCGCGCTGCGCTCGTCCAGGCCCTCCTTGATGATCTCGAGCATCTCCGAGGCCGTCGACAGGGCCTGCTCGGTGTAGAGGGAGCGCAGCGAATCGGGGTTCAGGCACAGGTAGATGAAGGCAACCAGGAAGACACACAGCAGGGCGCAGGCAAGAACCGCGATGATGGGGTCGAGCCCGTGGGACAGGGCGTAGACGCAATATGAGGCGAGGCCGAGGGCGCACACGATGGCAAACAACCGCAGCCGCGGCAAGATCCGCGAGCGCGTCGAAATCCGTTCGCTTAGGTGCTTGAGTTTGCGCGGCATGTGCATTCCTCCAACATCTGGGCCAGCTCCGTATCGTTCCACAGGCCGTCCATGATGCTGGGCCAAAAACTCTGGAACTTCAAGTACTTGGTTTTATTCTCGTTGGCGTAGCGCTCGGCGCGTGCGATGCCGTCGCGCCAGATGCGCCAGTAGCCCTCGTGCTCGGAGGTGAACATCATGCGGGCGGCGGCGGTCTTGCGGACGCGCTCGTCGAGCTCGCGCGAGAACCACGGCCCGGGATAGGGCATGAGCGAGGCAGGGGTCACGGGCGTCAGGTCGTGCTGGCCGGCGGCATAGCTGAGCTTGGCGCGCTCGTAGTACCAGCGGTAGACGTTTTGCATGAAGCGCGGCGAACGGTGGTCGCTCGCGGGCGGAAGGTGCTTGACCGCCCACTCGTTGTCAAACCAGACGTCCATGCCGTGCATGCGCATGTTGAACAGGTAGTCCAGATCCTCGCCGCGCGTGATCCACGGGTCGAAGGCCACGCGCGTGTAGGCGCGGGCGTGCAGGGCAAAGCAGCCGCCGCACACGTAGTTGGACCGCGAGATGCGCGTCCCCGCGAGGGCGCGGCGCATCCAGCGGTTGAACTCGATGCGCTTGGTCCACCAGCGATGGTTGATGTCGGCTTTGGACGTATCGGCCAGCGGCGAGCCCGAACGGTCGTAAAAATACCCGCTCTTGGCAAGAATCGGCAGGCCTTGGCGCGTCAGCTGTCCCAGGGCGTACAGCGCTTGCTTCATGAAGTCGGGGCCGAGCACGAGCTCGTCGTCGTCCAAAAAGATCACGGCGTCGTGAGCGAGGATGTTTGCCACGGCGAGCCCCATGTTGCGGATGGCGCCGTATCCGCGCAGCGACACAGGCTCGCCGGGCGCCCGAGGCGCGATCTCGCTCACGCGGTCGCGGATGTGCGCGGCCTCGGTGTTGGAGACGACGGTCACCGTGAGCGAGGGGTGGGAGCGCGCGATGGTCTCGACGCGCTCGCGCGCCGCCGCGGTCGTGGCCGGCGGGCACACCACCAAGACGATGATGCGGCAGATATCGCGCACCTGCTCGAGCGACTTCAGGCACGCGTCGAGCTCGGGCGCAGGGCTGTGCAGGTCGGTGCTGTGGTCGTACGCACCGGGGGCATGAGTATCCGCCGCATCGGCCGCCCAATAGGTCGGTATGACGATTGCGGGATTCATAGGCACCCCTTCCCCGCGCCGCGCGTGACATGCGGGACGGGGGCGCCCGGCGCCTCTCGCCCGCTTACTTGCTTGTTGTACCCATCTCGGCCATGCCCTTTTTCACGATATGCGTTTTGGACAGCGAGCGGTACAGCGGATACCCCAAAGCATACATCACGACCGCTTCGCCCACACCCGTGGTCACCAAACCGAACAGGTACATGAACGGCCAGGAGCCGTCGAGCGAGATGGACGTGAAGGGGATGGTGTAAAAGCCCGCACCCATGAGCAGAATCGGCAGGTAGGCCGGGACGATCAGCGCATTGGCGAGCACGGGGCCGGCAAGCGCCACGAGCGGACGCTCGCGCATCTTCCAGGTGAACAGGGCGCCCGCAAACGTCGCGAGCGAGCCGAATGCCACGTCGAGCAGGCCGAGCGCGCCGGTGCCCGAGATGGCGATGTTGGCGACGTTGGCGATGGCGCATCCCAGCGTCAGGCCGGGCACGGCAGCGGGCGTCACGAGCGCGAGCGCGCACAGCGCCTCGGAGATACGGAACTGGATGGGGCCCCAGGCGAGACTCCCCAAGAAGAGCATGGCCACCAGGGTGCAGGCCGCATACGCGGCGGCGATAACCCCGGCGTGGGCGATGTAGGTCGATTTCATCTGTCGGTCACCTTCTACATAATCGGAGGGCTTTGCTAAACCGCAGCAAAGCCCTCCGTGTACAAGGCGCGAATTCATGGGCGGCGCCTGCCCATGCGCGTGTTGCACGCGCCCTACGCGACGCCCCTCATGCGGGAGAGCTTTGCTAGCATGACAAGGCCCACAACCAAGAGGATCCCGATGGAAAGCACTCCTAAAGAAGGATTCCCCGTGAGCGATGTCACGACCGATACTAGCAGAGTTCCCATGACGGACGCGTACCGCCCGAAAATGTCAAAGAAACCGTAATACTCGTTGGCGCGCTCCTTGGGGATGAGCTTGCCGAAGTAACTGCGCGACAGCGCCTGGATGCCGCCCTGGAACAGGCCGACCGCGATGGCGAGGATCCAAAACTCCGTCGCGGTCTTTAAGAAGAACGCCGCGAACAAGACGATACAGACATAGGCGGTCACCGCGATCATGATCATGCGCAGCGTGCCGTACTTGCCGGCGAGACGCCCGTAGGCGATCGCCGAGGGGAAGGCCACGAACTGCGTGACGAGCAGCGCGAGGATGAGCTGGGTCGAGTCGATGCCCAGCGACGTGCCGTAGGTGGTGGACATCGAGATGACCGTGTGCACGCCGTCGATATAGAAGAAAAACGCGATCATGTAGATGAGGATGGCGCGGTCGGCGGCGATGCGCTTGAGCGTGACGAGCAGGCCCTTGAACGTGCGCACGACCTCGCTGCCGAAGGTCTCGCCCGGCTTGAGCTCCTTGGCGAAGCGCTGACGGTAGGTGCGCAGCAGCGGCAGGGTGAAGGCAAGCCACCAGATGCCGGTGATGATAAACGACAGGCGCGTGGCAAGCATCATGTCGAGCCCGAGCACGCTGGGACCGAGCATGATGAGCGCGATGCACACGATGAACGGCACGCAGGAGCCGATGTAGCCCCAGGCATAGCCCGAGCTGGACACGTTGTCCATGCGCTCGTCGGTCGTGACGTCGGGCAGCATGGCGTCGTAAAACGTCATGGAGGAGTTCAGGCCGATCGTGCACAGCACGTAGACGACCA
>CASEEY010000165.1 GCA_949287055.1 uncultured Collinsella sp. | reverse complement strand
CGGCTGGTGGCACGGACACGTCGACGAGCCGGTGCCGACCGCCGTGCCCGATCCGGACAAGCTGCCGCCGCGCTCGTCGGCGACCCGCAAGCGCAACGCCCTGCTGCAGGACGACGGCAGGTAGCGATGACGCGCCGCGTCGCCGCGGCCTTCGATCCCGAACTGGTTGCGCACACCAGACAATCGATTTTTCGTGGGCTGCGGCGACTCATCCCCATCGAAAAGAAATGGCTTCTGATTACCGATAGGCTCCTCTTTCCCACTACTATCGGAAAAAATCGGCAAATTCTTTCCGATAGACTCACGCATTTCTATGCTATCGGAAAAAATACGCTATTTCTTTCCGATAGCATATTGGGATTCCTCCCTATCGGAAAGAAGCGGCCGAATCTTTCCGATAGCTCAAGACTGCTTCGGAAAGAGACGATCGCCGGTCATTCCTTGCCCCGAAGCGCACTCTATCGGAAAGAAGCGGCCGAATCTTTCCGATAGCTCAAGACTGCTTCGGAAAGAGACGATCGCCGGTCATTCCTTGCCCCGAAGCGCACTCACTTCTCGATAAGCCGATCGACGGCGTCAGCCAGGTCCTCGGCGACGCGCTCGCCGCGGGCGGAGGCGGTCTGCTCGAGCGCATCGGCCGACTGCTCCAAGCCGTGGCGAATCGTCGAGGCGAGCTCGAGCACGGGGTCGTCCGGCGGCGTGCCGTCGACCTCGGTGGGCAGGGGCTCGTCGGCGGGAGCGCGGTGGAAGTTGCCCACAAAATTCTCGGACTTGGTCACGTTGATGACGGCGCGCGGATCGACGCGGCGGATGAGCCTGATCACGTCTTCCGACTCATAGGAAGAAATCACGCTCACGATAAAGGTCACCGGCTTTTTGCTATAGCCTCCATACGCCTCAAAGCACGTCGAGCCGTGATGGAACACATCGTTGTACGCCGCGAGCACCTCGTCGGCGCGATAGGTGGCAATCTGCAGCGTCACGCGGTCGTAGCGGTGGTAGAAGCTGTCGATGGTCTTCGTGGACAGGAACTGGAACACGATGGAGTACGCCGCGTGCTCCCAGCCAAAGATCGCGCCGAAGATTACCAGAATGATGCAGTTGAACAGAAAGACCTGGCCCCAGATGGTCTTGCCGGTCCTGTTGGACACCATGAGGGCGATGAAATCGGTACCCGCCGTCGAGGCACCGCTTTTGAGCGCGATGGAGATGGCCAAGCCGTTGAGCACGCCGCCGAACAGCACGCACAGAATCGTGTTGTCGAGCAGCGGCTCAAAGGGAACGAACTGCAAGAAGAAGCTCGCGAGGAACACCTGCGTCATCGAGAAGATCACGAAGCGCTTGCTGATGCTTCTCCAGCACAGGATGGCGACGGGGATGTTGAGCGCGATCATGCCCGCCGACGTGGGAAAGCTGACGCCAAAAAGCCGCGTGATACGATCGATGAGGATGGCGAGGCCGGTGAAGCCGCCCGAGAGCAGGTTGGCCGGGTCGACGAACACCCGGATGACGAATGCCTGCAAAAGCGCCGCGATCGCGACACTGCACAGCGTGACGAGGCGCCGGATGAGAACATAGCGACCGAGGCGCTTGATCTGGTCAAAGCCGCGCTGGTCCTGTTCGTATGCCATGGTGCATAGCTCCTTGCGAACGCGGGCACTGCGCCCTCAGTATAGCGCCGACAAGATGGTGCCAGGTACAAACCTGTCGCCAAGCGACAAGTTTGCATCTGGCACCCTCCCGTCATGCCGGTTAGTCGTCGTCGCCGGAGGCCCCGAGCTGCACGAGGATCGCCAACGCCGCCGCCACGACGCCGGAGCCGTTCTCGCCGGTGTCCACGCCGCTTCCCGCGCCCGCGCCGGGGCGCGCCGGCACCGTGAACTTGCGGCTCTTCGGATAGTTGATCGCGCCGAGCCTGCCTTTCAGGTCGAACGCCACCGTCTTGGGAACGTCCACCCCCTGGTACACCAAGCGGCCCTGCGTAAGCGAGATGCCCTCGAGCCCCAAGCGCTCCGCACGGATCCGGATGCGCGCGCGGTCGAACAGGTTCGCGGCCGCCAGCGGCAGCTCGCCGAAGCTCGCCTCGGTCTGCTCCTGCACCTCGTCCACAACCGACAGCAGGTCGGCAGCCGCCAGCTTGCGGTAGATGAGCACGCGCTGGTCGACGGCGGGCAGGTACTCCTCGGACAGATAGAAGTCGGCCGGCAGGTTGATGGCGACCTGCGCCTGCTCCAGATCGGCGCCGCCCTCGCCGCGCGCCTCGGCCACGGCCTGTCCCAGCATCTGCGTGAACAGGTCGAAGCCCACGCTCGACAGGTTGCCGTGCTGCTCGGCGCCCACAAGCGACCCCGCGCCGCGAATCTCCAGGTCGCGCATGGCGATGCGCATGCCGCTGCCCAAGTCCTGGTACTCGGAGAGCGCCGTCAGACGCTCGGTGGCCTCCTCGGTGAGCGGCAGCTCGCCGGGGAACATGAAGTAGGCGTAGGCCTGCGTGGCGGAACGGCCCACGCGGCCCTTGAGCTGGTAGAGCTGTGCGAGCCCCAAGCGCTGCGAGTCCTCGATGATCAGCGTGTTGGTGTGCGGGTTGTCGATGCCGCTCTCGATGATCGTGGTCGCCACGAGCACGTCGATCTTACCGGTGGCAAACTGCACCATCACGTCCTCGACCTCGCGCGCGCTCATCTTGCCGTGCGCCACGCCCACGCGCGCCTCGGGCACCACGTCGTGCACGCGCTCAACCGCGTCGTCGATGGTCTTCACGCGGTTGGACACGTAATACACCTGTCCGCCGCGGCCGAGCTCCAGACGAATCGCCGCGCTCACCACGTCGGGGTCGTACTCGCCCACGTGCACCACGACTGGTCGACGGCCGGTGGGCGGCGTGGTGATGAGGCTCATGTCGCGCACACCCGAGATGGCCATCTGCATGGTGCGCGGGATGGGCGTGGCCGACAGCGTGAGCACGTCGATCTGCTCGCGCAGGTTCTTGAGCTGCTCTTTGTGCTGCACGCCGAAGCGCTGCTCCTCGTCGATGATCACGAGGCCCAGATTGTGCGGGTTCACGTCGGCCGACAGCAGGCGGTGCGTGCCCACGAGCACGTCGACCTTGCCTTCCGCGAAGGCCGCAAGCGCGCGCTTCTGCTGCGCCGGCGTGCGGAAGCGCGACAGCACCTCGACCTCCACGCCGAAGGGCGCGAAGCGCTCGAAGAACGTCTCGAAATGCTGCTGCGCCAGGATCGTCGTGGGGCACAGGACCATGACCTGTCGCCCACCGTCCACGCATTTGAACGCCGCGCGCAGGGCGACCTCGGTCTTGCCGAAGCCCACGTCGCCGCACAGCAGGCGATCCATGGGCTTAGGGCTCTCCATGTCGCCCTTGATGTCGGCGATGGCCTCGAGCTGGTCGCGCGTGGGCTCGTAGGGGAAGCTCTCCTCCATCTCGACCTGCTCGGGCGTGTCGGGCCCGAAGGCAAAGCCCGTGATGGAGCTGCGGCGCGTGTACAGGTCGACAAGGTCGAAGGCGAGCTTTTTCGCGCTCTTGCGCGCCTTGGTGGTCGCGCGGCTCCAGTCGGCGGTGTTCAGGCGGGTAAGCCGCGGATTGGCGCCGTCGGGACCCACGTAGCGCGAGATGCGATCGACCTGCTCGAGCGGCACGTAGAGCTTGTCGCCGCCCGCGTACTCCAGCAAAAAGTAGTCGCGCTCGCGCCCGGCGACCTCCTGCCGCACGATCTCGGAGAACAGGGCGATGCCATGCGTGGCGTGCACGACGTAGTCGCCCGGCTTGAACGGGAAGGTGACCTCGGTGATGTCCACGTGGCGCCGGGCGCGACCGCGGGCGCGCTTGGCGTCCATGCGGGCGTTGAGGTCGGCGAGCGAGAACACCGCCAGATGCTCATCGGGCACCTCCACTCCGGAGGTGATG
>CASEEY010000164.1 GCA_949287055.1 uncultured Collinsella sp. | reverse complement strand
AGAATACGCCATGTAAAATAATCCCTAGGGTGTTTTAACCCCCGGCGGGCCGGAGGCGGGCGCTTTCCCCGGCGGGCCAACAAGCAGCGACGAGAGTCTCCCGAACAGTCCCGTGACACATGAAGAGAGCCGAGGGCGAATGCCGCACCCCGGCTCTCCGACCTCCCCGCCTCTCGAAGGCTCTCACCGGATATCTCGGTGGGGAGGACCCTTTGTCCACTGTTGTTATTACCGCGCCCAAGCGGCGTTATACGCAGAAGCCGCAAGAGCGCGCGGCGCGTCGGCAAGCGGCAGCAGATGACGGGCAGGCGGCTGGCAGCAGCTATCGAGCGCGCCTAACCTCGCGTCCCTGCGGACGACGTAGCGCTCCGCCCCAACTTCAAGAGCACACGAACGGTATAGACGCCCTGAGCGCATTCCGTGCTGACGGTCCCGCCATGCAGCTTGGCCAGGCTCTCGACAATCGACGTGCCCCAACCATGTTCACGCAAGCGCGCATCATCCGAGAACGCATGGGCGGATCGACGGGCGCGCTCGCGCTCGGCGTCGGGCGCATGGTCAACCGGGTTGCTCACCACCATGGCCAGATACCCTTGAGCCGCGCGAACCGACACGTCGATGCGACGACGCTCCCGCTCAAAACCCTCGACGGCGTTCACCGCGTTGTCGATCAGGTTCGACAGCAGGGCGCACACCTCGACATCGGGGATATCGAGCGCAAAGGGGACGTCGGCGCGGATGGTGATAGCGATATCCGAATCGGCGCACAAAGCCGCCTTGGAAGCGAGCAGGGCGTCGACCGCCAGGTTACGACAGTACGACGTGCCGACCGGCGGAACGATTTTCGTCACGTTGCCGAGCAGCTGACGCGCCCGACTGCTATCGCCCGCCGCAAGAGCATCACCCACACGGGAGAAGAGCTCCTGCAGTTCGCCTCGGATGCGGTCGGCGTCACCTGCCACCTCGCGCGCTCGCTCAAGACGGATCTTTTGCTCTGCGAGCTCACGCTCGACCAGCTGGGCACGCATGGCTTCGGCATCGCGTTCCTCGGCGCGCGCGAGCCCGCGATAGAGCGCCGGATTGCACGCTGCGCAGGCGAACCCACCCAGTGCGATAAAGACGAGATATGGCGTGCTCGCGCTGCTCCGAACGGCCGCGACCGCCGAGAACAGCACGATTCCCATCTGGCCGACGGGAAAGATCAAGCTGAGCAGCCGACGCGACGCGGGATAGGCGCAAAGCGCCGCCCACATGGCGACCGTCGACACCGCAATCGAGATCACCGAAGCTGCAACAAGCAGCACAACGTGCTCATGCATGGTGCGCCTCCGTCACCGACGCGAGCTCGCGTGCGTACTCGGCAGCGTAGCGCGACGCCTCATCCGTGGCACCGCGGTCCAGCAACCCCGAGATCACCTGCACGTGGTTGCGCGCGTCGTGGCGAAGCGCAGCGGTCCTCGCGTTGCGCCGTGTCACCTCTTCGCACCGCTCCAGATAGCCCTTGAGCTGCATCTGCATGAGCTCCGTATAAGCGCGCGCCTCGTCGGCGCGGGCAGCGCGGTCTATGGAGATGACGATCAGGAGGTCCGACGCGTAGAACACAAGCGAGATGACCGACAGGGCCGCGCAAAAGAACAGGCTGTAACCCAACACGAACATCTGCATATACAGGGCGGCCATGACAAGCGCGACCTGCAGCACCGGGAGCAGCAGGAAGCGTCCGAGCACCGACAGCGCTTCGGGGCTTCTACCCAGTCTCCTGAACAGCAAGCTGAAGATGCGGGCGCCGATTAAGATGCTCGCCATGTCGATCAGCCTGAGGATGCACGCCGCGGGTGCGTTCTCGAGCATGGCGTCCGCCGTCGTCACGAGTTCGCCCTCCCACAGCATCCATACGCCAGATAACACCGCCTCTAACACGATCGCCGGGGTGAAGCCGAGTATCACGGCGAGCACCCGATATCTGAAGGGCCCTTCGAGAAACAGCAGGGCGATTGCGACGAGCAGCACGAACGAAACCCGTGCCGCCCACGGATACGTGTAGCGCGCAAGCTGCAGGGCAAACATGATGCCGATCTGTAGGACATAGTAGACAGGCGGCCTGCGCACCGGCAGCATGAACGTCATGCCGACCAGCACGGAAATGCTCACCGCCAAGGTGGAAAGCTCAACGCACGCATGAGCGAACAGCGGGTCCACGGCGTCCCCTACAGCGCTCTGCCCACATGGTCGACGAAGCGATCATGGAGCTTTTTGCGGCAGCGCTGGCTTACGGGCAGCACCGTGCCATCGATGAGGACCACGTCACGGGCGCGCAGCTCGGCGATGCAATCCATGTTGACCAGAAAACTCTTGTGGCAGCGAACGAACTGCGCAGGCATGCCCTGCTCGACGTCAGCCATCTTGGCGTACGTCTCAATCGTGCGGCTTCGTTCGTGAATGCGCACCTTACGCCGCTCGCTTTCGATATACATGATGCCGTCGGGCATGATCTGGAGCAGCGCGCCGTTCGAGCGCACCAGCAGGGGCTGGCGGGCGATCTGCTCGAGATTCTCGATGGCACGCGCGAGCGCGGTATCGAGCGCGAGCTGTTCGACCGGCTTGGACAAAAACCACGTGTGCTTGGTGCGGTACACGTCCGACGCGTACTCGAGGTAGCCCGAAACGTAGATGACCTGCGTGGTGCTGGTTGGCGAGAGCAGGGCCTCGACCAGATCGATGCCGGTAGCGACGTTGGAACCCAGGCGGATATCCATAAACAGAATGTCGACACCTTGGGAGAACGCCTCGGCAAATGAATCGGCTGATCCCTCAGACCCGACAATCTTGATACGGTCGACAAACGGAGAGGCCATGACCATATGGGCGAGCAGCTCGGCTTGTTGCCGATCGTCCTCGAGTATCGCCACGCGAAACATACGCTCCCCTTTCGCCGCACCGATTCCCGGTACCCCCGCCGCGGACGGGACGCGCGGCAACAAGCCGGTCGCCCCACCTTTCGTACCGCCGATTATACGACCCAAGAGGGACCCGGATATACGAACGAAGGCTTTCATGTCACATCCGAAACAATCGGCGATCTTTTCGCCGCAATGGAACGGCGGACGGATCCTCGTGACGCCTTCGTCGCTCATCTGTCCACAGGACCGACACATCACCGGGCGCACGGCATCGTATGACCCGGGCGGCCTCAAGCGGCTGTTTAGTGGCGCATACCTGCTGTGTCACGAAACGTACAAACAGGCGTAAGCAAGCCTTAAACGGAGATGAACGGAAAGGACGGGCATAATGGGGTCAACGCACAGGCCGACAGCGACACAGGACCTGCGCGGTATCCGGTGGACGAGCGAGGAGGCCACGCATGCATCCTTCCCAACATGCAGCAAGCACGTGGTCGCCATTGCCGTCATCCCAACAGGCAGACCAATTCTCCTTCCCCCCGACACAGAGAACCGGCCTCCTCGCCTCCCCCACCAGCTCTCCCCAGCAGACAGA
>CASEEY010000163.1 GCA_949287055.1 uncultured Collinsella sp. | reverse complement strand
AGGTGTAGATCAGGCCGAGCAACGAGAAGGTGTAGGACTGGACGAGGCTCAGGTCGGGACGGGCGGGAATCCAGCTGCGGATGGCGTTGTAGAAGAAGATCAGGCAGCCGGTGAGGATGAACGGCAGGCACTTCATGATGCCGTTCGTAAAGCCAGACAGCCAGGGGCGCGCCATGAAGGCACGGGTCTTGGGGGCGAGGGTGTGCTCAATCCAATGCATCAACTTGCTTTCCTTGGCGGTTCCCTCGAACTCTTCGGACATGTCTACTCCTTTCGCTTGCTCTCGGCCCGCGCTGGTGGCGCGGGTATGCGGAGCCGGGCGTCTGCCCGGCAGGAATCCGTGGTGCGCTGGCGACTAGTCGCCAAGCAGCTCCTTGATGAAGTCGAGCAGCGCCTTGCCGTCCACGTTGCCGTAGATCTCGCGGGGGATGACGGCGATGATGGTGTCGCAGCCGGTGTCCTCGCGAACCTCCTCGAACTCGTCGACGGAGTTGGCGAAGTGCGGCCCGAGCAGGACGGCGTCGAAGTCGGGCATCTCCTCGAGGGCCACGCTCTGACTCTTGGCGCTCACGTTGTAGTCGAGGCCGGCCTCGATGGCGGCCTTCTCAGTGGAGCTCGCAAGAAAGCCCGAGCTCATGCCTGCGCCGCAGCAAAGAAGGATGTTGCGTTCCATTAGCTGTTCCTTTTCTCGTGTCTTGCTTTGCGTGAAACATCGACGATCGAAAGAGGTTCCCTGGTCTTCTGCCCGAGGCCCCACCTCCCTCGCTTGCGTACATGGCTCCTACACATTCGCTAGCTCAAATCTATCCGCGGGGTGGTAAAGCAAGGGGTGCGTAAACTGGACCCACCGTCCACGGATTTCTTCTTACCGTCCGGCAGGGAAACAGCTGACATTCTTCAGGAACGAGAAGAGCCGTCCGCGCCACTGTCCTCCGTTTCCGTTTGCGAACGTTCTGCGCCCGGAGGGGTCGCGTCTTGGAATCGCCGAGGTTCCCCGTTCGGTACGCGGGTTGTCCAGGAATCCGGGAGGTTCCCGCGAATGGCTGCGGCTGCGTCCAGGAATCGGCGATGTTCCCGTGTCGGGTGGTCTCTGCGTCCGGAAATCAGCGATGTTTCCCGGCCGCAGGCGAGAAGGTCGGCGATTCCGGGACGCACGGGCGAGAAGGTCCCCGATTCCGGGACGGCGCCCCGCCCGGTTCGGGGAACCCCGCCGATTCCTGGACGACCCCCTTGTCGGAAGGTTTCGCCTCGCTCGCGGCGGGCAATGTCACACAACCGTAAACGGGTGCCCAGTTCCCGTCGGGCTGGTCTTAGAATCAGCGCAGCGAGTTTTGGGTCACAACGGAAGGGCAAGCACCAATGGGCAAGATGCAGGAGATTCTCCACGCGCCCCACGAGCAGATCGAAGAGATCCAGCTCGAGGGCATCAAGAAGACCGTGATCGCGTGCTACGAGAACGTGCCGTTCTACAAGAAGAGCTTCGACGAGGCCGGCTTTGACCCGTATGCCGTCAAGAGCCTCGACGACCTCCAGAAGGCGCCGTTCGTGACCAAGCAGGACCTGCGCGACAACTATCCCTACGGCATGTTCGCCACGCCCCTTTCCGAGGTCAAGGAGATCCACATGTCCTCCGGCACCACGGGCGTGGCGACGGTGGGCGGCTACACCCAGCACGACCTCGACATCTGGGGCGAGTGCTTTGCGCGCGGCATCGAGTACGCAAACGGCGGCAAGGACGACGTCGTCCACGTCTGCTACGGCTACGGCCTGTTCACCGGCGGCCTGGGCGCGCACTACGGCGGCCTCTACTCCGGCGCCACCACGATCCCCATGTCTGCGGGCAACACCGAGCGCCAGATCCGCGTGCTCAAGGAGATGGGCTCCACGATCATCTGCTGCACGCCGAGCTACGCCATGCACATCGCCGACACCGCCCTCGAGATGGGCATCGACCCGGCGCGCGACTTCCACCTGCGCGCGGGCATCCACGGCGCCGAGCCCTTCAGCGACAACTTCCGCCGCGACCTGGAGCGCAAGCTCAACTACCATGTGCTCGACGTCTACGGCCTCACCGAGACCATGGGCCCGGGCGTGGCCATCGAGTGCTGGGAGCAGAACGGCCTGCACCTGGCCGAGGACCACTTCTACGCGGAGATCATCGACCCCAACACCGGCGAGGTCCTGCCCGACGGCGAGTGGGGAGAGCTTGTGCTCACCACGATCGACCGCGAGGCGTCGCCGGTCGTGCGCTACCGCACGCGCGACATCACGCGCATCCTGCCGGGCGAGTGCGCCTGCGGCTGCACGCACCGCCGCATCGACCGCATCCACGGCCGCACCGACGACATGCTCATCATCCGCGGCGTCAACGTCTTCCCGAGCCAGATCGAGGACGTCATGAAGACCTTCGACCAGGTCTCCTCCTGGTACCAGATCGAGGTCGACACCGACCACCGCTCGCTCGACATGGTCACGCTCAAGGCCGAGGTCAACCCCGACTTTGCCTTCGACTCCGTCGCCGCGGTCGAGCGCCTGCAGAAGGAGATCTCTGCGCGCCTCAAGACGGCGCTGTCCGTGGGCGTCAAGGTCAAGCTCGTTGAGCCCAAGACCATCGCGCGCAGCGAGGGCAAGGCCAAGCGCATCGTCGACCTGCGAAAGGGGATCAAGTAATGATTGATCAGATTACGGTTTTCCTCGAGAACAAGCGCGGCCGCATTGCCTCGCTGTGCCGCACCCTCGGTGACGCCAACATCAACATGGCGGCGCTCTCCGTGGCCGACACCACCGAGTACGGCATCGTGCGCATCATCTGCAGCGACACCGATGCGGCGATCGCCGCCCTCGACGCCGGCGGCTACCGCGCCATCAAGACCAAGGTCATGGCCATCGCTGTCCCGCACCACCCGGGCGGCGCCGCGGACCTGCTCGAGAAGCTCGACGACCTCGACGTGGACATCGAGTACTTCTACTGCTTCTCCACCACCGATGACCTGGCCGTCCTTGCGCTCAAGATTGCCGACCCCGCCAGCGCGGCTGAGGCGAGCTGGGCCATCGAGAAGGCTGGCTTCCACGTGTTCGACCAGAGCGAGATCGAGTAAGGGAGCTCGCGCGGGCCCGTGCTTCTCGCTCTTCTCGTCCGCTTTTGCGAACTGGGGGTGCCATACATCTGTTGTATGGCACCCCCTACTCTTATGTATTTTACCTTGGTGCAACGGCGTCCTAGGATAAAACGAGAAGAACCGCGTCAGAGGAGGTATCGCATGATCTTTGGCATGGGGCCGATGGAGCTCGGAGTAATTCTGCTGGTCGTTCTAGTCATCTTTGGGCCCAAGAACCTGCCCAAGATTGGCTCTGCCATCGGAAAGACCGTAAAGAACGTGCGCGAGGGAATGTCCGAGGGTTCCGACGACCCAGCGCCCGTCCCTGCCGACGGCCCTGAGCCCGAGGTTGCCTCCGAGCCCGTCCAGCAGCACTAAGCCTCCCAGAGCAGTCCTTCCT
>CASEEY010000162.1 GCA_949287055.1 uncultured Collinsella sp. | reverse complement strand
GCGGAGGTTCTCGTCGACCACCAGGCGGATGCCCTCGGGCAGGTTCACCGGCCCGATGAAGCCCTTGTGCAGGCCATGGGCGACAAGCTCCTCGTCGGTCATGAGGTGGTAGGCGCCAAAGAGGTGCTCGGCCTTGCAGTCGTTCAGCTCGTGATCGCCCGGAACGATAGCCACGACCGGCGTGCCGTCCTCAGCGATGAGCGCGAGCGATTTGCGCGTGCCGTTCTCGGGGAAGCCGAAGAACGCGGCGACCGCCTCGATGGTGCCCAGGCCCGGCGTGTGGACCTTGGTGAGCGTGCCGTCGCCGGGGCCCTCGGTGACTTCGATCTTGGTCGTGGCGGCTTCCTCGTCGGCCGCGAATCCGCATTCGTCGCAGTAGACGAGCGCCGCCTCGCCGGCGTCGGCGAGCGCCATGAACTCGACGGAGGTGTCGCCGCCGATCTGGCCGGAGTCGGCCACGACCGGCAGCGCGTGCAGGCCGCAGCGCTCGCAGATGTTGGCATAGGCCTGCTTCATATCGTCGTAGATCTCCTGCAGCGACTCCTGCGTGGCGGAGAACGAGTAGCCGTCCTTCATGATGAACTCGCGGCCGCGCATGAGGCCGAAGCGGGGACGCATCTCGTCGCGGAACTTGTCCTGGATCTGGTAGAGGTTCACGGGAAGCTGCTTGTAGCTGCGCAGCTCGTTGGTGATCAGATCGGTGACCGTCTCCTCGTGCGTGGGACCGAGGGCGAACTCGCGCTCGTGGCGGTCGGTGACGCGCATGAGCTCGGGGCCGTAGGCGTTCCAGCGGCCGCTCTCGCGCCAGAGCTCAGCGTCGGTCAGGATCGGCATGAGGAGCTCCTGGGCGCCGGCTGAATCCATCTCGTCGCGCACGATGGCCTCGATCTTCTTGAGGGAGCGCCAGGCGAGCGGCAGGTAGGAGTACAGGCCCGCCGCCTGCTTGCGGATCATGCCGGCACGCAGCAGCAGGCGATGGCTCGCGAGCTCCGCCTCGGCGGGGTCCTCTTTCAGGGTGGGCGCGTAGAGCGCGGACATCTTCATGACGCGGGCGTGTGCAGTCACGGTTGCTCTCTCCTCATGTGGACGTACTTGCATATCTGCAGCATGGTACCGCATACACGGCGTGCATGCGATGGGGCCTGCGGGGTCACTTCGACTTCACAGCCGGTCGATCTCGGCCATGAGCTCGTCGACGATGTCGGCCTCGGCGATCTTGCGGACGACCTCGCCGTGACGGAACAGTAGTGCACTCCCCTTGCCGCAGGCAACGCCCACGTCGGCGTCGGACGCCTCGCCCGGGCCGTTGACGACGCATCCCATCACGGCGACCGAGATGGGCTTGGTTACCGACTGCAGGCGCCGCTCCACCTCCTGGGCGATCGCGATCAGATCGACCTGCGTGCGCCCGCAGGTTGGGCAGCTCACGAGCTCGGGGCCGCGCCGACGGATCCCCAGGCACTCGAGGATGCCCCAGGCCACGGGCGGTTCCTCGGTGGGATCTGCGGTGAGCGACACGCGCAGGGTGTCGCCGATGCCCTCAGCGAGCAGGACGCCAAGCCCCACGGAGCTCTTGATGGTGCCCTGGCGGACGGTACCGGCCTCGGTGACGCCGAGGTGAAGCGGGACGTGCGGAAGCTCCCGCGAGAGCGCGCGGTAGGTCTCGATGGTCGTGGGGACGCTATGGGCTTTCGCCGAAAGAACGATATCGGTGAAACCGCGCGCCTCGAAATGCTCGACGAACTTAAGGGACGACATGACGAGCTTTTCGGGCAACGTGAGCTCGGAGCGCTCAGCGATGTCGGATTCGAGCGAGCCGGCGTTGACGCCGATGCGGATGGCGGCTCCGGCCTCGCCCGCCGCGTCGATCACGGCGTCGACGCGGTCCCATGAGCCGATATTGCCGGGATTGATGCGCAGCTTCGCCGCCCCCGCCTCGACGGCCGCGATGGCGAGCCGATAGTCAAAATGGATATCGGCGACGATCGGGACAGGGCTTTGCGCGCAGATGGAGCGAAAACTGTCGCATGCCTCGGCGCGCGGCAGCGTGACGCGAACGATATCGCATCCGGCTTGGGCGAGCTGGCGAACCTGCTTGAGCGTGGCTTCATCGTCAGCGGTGTCGGTGCAGGTCATGGATTGCACGACGACCGGCGCACCGCCGCCAATGGTTACGCCGCCGACCGAGACGGGACGCGTGCGATCACGGGGCAACAGCTGCTCGCTCATGGTGGAGCCTTTCTCTGGACGTTATAGGAAGCGCAGGATATCGAGGTGAAGCATGTAGAAGAAAAGAGCAAGGAACAGGGCGATTCCCGCGTATGAGACGAAGGATTGGATGCGACGGGGCACAGGCTTATGCGCCAGCGCGCCGATTGCCTCGATGAGCAGCTTTCCTCCGTCAAGCGGAGGGATGGGCAGCAGGTTCATGAAGCCAAGCGACAGCGAAATCAGGCCCGCAAAGGTGAGATAGATGCTCGGACCGCTTGCCGCGGCCTGCGCGGACATGACCGATATGCCGACGATGGATGTCGAGCTGTCGAGGACCTCCATCGTGCGCGTCGGAATGAGCAGCTGGGCGACGCCCTGCGCCGTCTGTGCGATGTAGTCGAGGGTTACCCGGAACGAGGTGATCGGGTCGAGCCGATAGCGCTCATAGCGGATTCCGATGCCGATGAGCCCATCGGCCGCGCGCTCGAGCGTGACGTCATGGGCCGAACCGTCGCGTTCGTAGGTTATGGAGAGCTGATCGGACTCGGCAGAAGACAGCGTGTCGACGATCGCGCTCCAGGAGTCGACTTCGATGCCATCGATGGCAACGATCCGGTCGTCGGCGCGCATGCCGGCCTCCCAGGCGGGCGAGCCCTGCTCGACGGTACCGAGCTGGTTGGTATCGATGGCGACATCCACCCCGATGATGGAATACACGCTCATGATGAGCACGATGGCGACGATGATATTCACCAGAATACCGGCGACAAGGATGAAGGCGCGCCGAAAGAATCCGATACCGCTATAGGTACGGAGGCGATCCTGCTCAAAGAAGACGGTATCGCTCATAGGAGGCGTCCAGGGCTCTCCCTCCGCAGTGGCATGAAGGCGATCGAAAGAACGGCCGTCAAACACCGTCTTGCCCTTGGCGTCGCGGGGCACCGACGCATAGCAGCTCGGATAATAGGAGCCGCGCGGGCCGTCCCCTTCAAGGTAGCGCGGGGCGATCGAGCCCCAGCCCAACAGCTGGATGCAGGCGTCTTCGACCTCTTCCACGTCGCATGAGAGCGCTTCCGCGAGCTCGCGCACCGTGGCGACGCCCCGGCGGTGCACGGCGGCAAGCACGGCTGCAGCACAGGGGGCGTCCGCATCATCCATGCCTGCGACTGCGGCATACCCGCCGAGCAGAAGGGGCGTCACGCCAAACGTCGTACCCGAGCGCCGTGAGGTATGCGCAAGGCGATATCGACAGGGCAGCCCTAAAAAGAACTCGGTCACGCGCACACCGCATGCGCGTGCGGC
>CASEEY010000161.1 GCA_949287055.1 uncultured Collinsella sp. | reverse complement strand
CCGTGGAACAGCAGGTTGCCGTTGCGCACGAGGTACATGGATCCGTGACGGTAGAGGTAGTCGATGTGGCGGTGCAGGTGATCGGTGTGGGTGAACTCGTAGACGAGCTTGTCCATGATGCGCTGCTCGTCGGCGTTGAGCTCGTAGGGGTGCTCGGGGTCAAGGGTGGGGAAGTCGTCGGTGAGCATGGGGTACTTGGCGCCACCGATCTCCACCGTGCCGTCGCTCAGGTCGATCTTCTCGAGCAGCAGGCGGTCTGCCATGTCAAACTCGGGGTGGCGCAGGATGATCTGACCCTCGAGCTTGAACAGCATGACGTTGATGGCCTTGATGAGCGGCGAGATGCTGTCGCCCGCGCGGTAGGTGCGGTCGGCGAACGCCACGAGCTCGCGCAGCGAGATGCCGTAGTCGTTCTCGAGAATCTCGTAGTTGTCGTAGCGCAGGTTGTTGCGCAGCACGGTCACGATGCAGGCGGGTTCGCCTGCGGCAGCGCCCATCCACAGCAGGTCGTGGTTGCCCCACTGGATGTCGGTGCGCTGGTGCACGCAGCGCAGCAGGCGGTCGAGGATCTTGGCCGCGCCGCCGCCGCGGTCAAAGATGTCGCCGACCAGGTGGATGTGGTCGACGGCGAGCACCTTGATGAGCTCGGCGAGCGAGTAGATGAAGTCCTCGGTGGAGTCGGTCTCCAGGATGGAGTCGATGATGCGCTCGTGGTAGCGCACGCGGTAGTTGTTCTCGTCGGGATGCGTGTGGAGCAGCTCGTCGATGATGTAGGCGAAGTCGTGCGGGATGGCCTTGCGCACCTTGGAGCGGGTGCAGCGGCTCGACAGGCGGCGCGCGACGGTGATGAGCCTATCGAGCATGGTCTGGTACCAGCTGGGGGAGTCCTGGCGCGCCGCGCGCACGAGGGCGATCTTCTCGCGCGGATAGTAGATGAGGGTGCACAGGTCGGCCTTCTGCTGATCGGTGAGGGTGTCGCCGAAGTCCTCGTCCACGTGCTCGCGGATGACGCCTGAGCAGTTGTTGAGGATGTGCAGGAAGGCCTCGTACTCGCCGTGCAGGTCGCTCATGAAGTGCTCGGTGCCCTTGGGCAGGTTGAGGATGGCCTGCAGGTTGATGATCTCGGTGAAGACCGACTGCTGGTTGGGGAACTTCTCCGAGAGAAGGTCGAGGTACTTGAGGGTTTGCTCAGAACGTTCGGGAGCGATCATGCTCGGGCCTCCTTGTCGCGCCGTTGCATCCGCGGCAGCGACACCGATATGAGTGAATGGTGTGTTCCAGTATGCCCCAATGGTGTCAAGACGGGGTGAAGGGCAGCGCGGCTATCGGCAAACGGCCCAACCGGTCGCGGGGGGAGCGGAAACCGGGGGAGCGGCGAGGATGGTAGGTCGGCTGTGGGCGCCGGCTGACCTGCGCCGGTCCGCCGCGGTCCGTGCACCCCGCTACACACCGTGCGCCCAGCCGCGGCTCGTGCACCCCGCCGCACCTGCGCCGCCCCTACCGGAACTGATTGCGATACGCCTCGCAGACCTCGCCGACCGGACCGTCCATGCGCAAGTCGCCTTTCTCGATCCAGATGGCGCGCTGGCAGATGCGCTCGACCTGCTCGATGTCGTGCGACACGAACAGCACGGTCACATCGCCGGATTCGATGAAATGGCGGATGCGCTCCTCGCATTTGCGCTGGAAGAACACGTCGCCCACCGATAGGGTCTCGTCCACGATGAGGATGTCGGGCTCGGTGATGGTGGCGATGGCAAACGCGATGCGCGCCACCATGCCGCTGGAGAAGTTCTTGAGCGGCATGTCCATGAAGTCATGGAGCTCGGCGAAGTCGATGATGCCCTGCAGGTTGGCGTCGATGAACTCCTCGGTGTAGCCGAGGAGCGCCCCGTTGAGGTAGATGTTCTCGCGCGCGGTGAGCTCGGGGTCAAAGCCCGCGCCCAGCTCGATGAGCGGCGCGATGTTGCCGCGCACCCGGCAGGTTCCCTCGCTGGGCTCGAGCACGCCGGCGATGATCTTGAGCATGGTCGATTTGCCGGAACCGTTGGTGCCCACAAGGCCGACGACCTCGCCGCGCCGCACCTTGAACGAGATGTTGCGCAGGGCGCGGAACTCCTTAAAGAACAGCTCGTGCCGCACGAGCTTGATGAAGTACTCCTTGAGGTTGGTGAGGGACTCCGACGCCATGTTGAAGATCATGGTGACGTCGTCGACCTCAATGGAGTAGTCGCTGCCTGCCACCTGTGCGATATCGGCCATAAGGATTCCTTAGCTGCCTTAGATATAGAGGATGAACTTGTGCTCGAGCCTGTGGAACACGGCGTAGCCCAGAGCGAGCATCACGACGGCCCAGCCGGCGCACATGGCCACGGTCAGGGGCTCGGGGCTCGTCTGCCACAGGAAGATCTGGCGCATGAAGTTCAGATAGCTGTACATGGGGTTGCCGTACATCAGCACCTGCAGCGCGTGCGGCATGATCTTGATGTAGTCGTCGGTCCAAAAGATGGGCGTGAAGTAGGTCCATGCGGTGAGCACGACGCTCCACAGGTGCATGATGTCCCGAAAGAACACGGTGAGCGCCGAGAGCAGAAGACCGAGTCCCATGCAGAACAGCATGAGCAGGACCAGACCCACGGGCAGCCATATGAGATGCCAGGTGGGGACGATGCGGAACCACAGCATGACGATGGCTACCGCGACGAGCGAAAACGCGAAGTTCACGAGCGAGAACAGGATCTTTTGCACGGGGAACACGTAGCGGTGGATCTTGACCTTCTTGAGCAGGGACGAGTTGTCGATGATGGACATGAGCGCCTGCGAGGTCGAGTCCGACATGACGGCGAAGGTCACGTTGCCGACGATGAGGTAGAGCGGGTAGAGCTCGGGCGTGATGGAGCCGTTGCGCCCCTGGGCGAAGATCGTGGAGAACACGACCGCCATGACGATCATCATGAGCAGGGGGTTCAGCACGCTCCACACGATTCCTAGGACGCTGCGGCGGTATTTGCGTTTGAAGTCGCGACCGACGAGCTGCCGCAGGATGTAGGCGTCCTTCTGCAGTTCGGTCTTGGCGTGGGACGTCAAGCGATGAGTTGAGGTCGTATCCACGTACCAGCCCCCTTGCACAAGTGCGGTTGCTTTGACCGTGCATCCTAGCACAGCGCCAGCGCGCGCATCGTATCTGCACGATAGCCTAAGGTTTCCTTATGCAAGGGCGTGTAAAGCCTAGGTAAGCAGCTCCCAAGCTTCCATGTCGAGCGCGTTGGCAAGGCGATTGAGCGTGTTGAGCTTGATGTTGGTCCTGCCGGCCTCGATGGCGTCCAGCGTCGGGCGGCTGATGTGGGCCATCAGGCTGAAATCGACCTTGTTGTATCCAAGGCGCTTACGTGCCTGACGCACGTTGTTCCCGAGCTTTTGCTGAAGCGAAGTATCCATACGGCGAGTGTGGTGAGCTTTCGCCGCATGCGTGTAAATTGAAGCTTACGTATAGGCAAAGTAACGTAGGTTTTCCATGAG
>CASEEY010000160.1 GCA_949287055.1 uncultured Collinsella sp. | reverse complement strand
CACGCGGTCGAGCGCCCCGCGCTTAATCTTGAGCTCCTTGCGCTCAAGCAGGGCGAGAGCAAGCACCGAGCACTGTTTCTCGTTGACGTCCAGTCGCTCATTGAGCCACGACGCCAGCGCGCTCACGGTTTCGGGACTATCGGATATCAGGACACGCCTCAACGCGGGCACCTCCACGGCAGGGCGCCCGCATCGCAGGCGGGCGCCTCGAACGTTCATTCAGCGCCTTGCATCGTAGCACATGCGGCGTTGCGGCAGCTGAGGCATCAGGCGCGCGAGACCCCTGTCGCCGCCCAATGTGAAAAACGTCTGACGTGCCCTCATATGCACCGGGCTCACACCGCTTGCCCGCCGCGAAAAGCATCTGACGCCAGTTCACAGCAAACGGGGCGCTCCGCCAATGGAGCGCCCCGTTTCGTGCGTGGGAGTATGGGATAAGCGTCTGACGCTATCTCATGCAGTTACGCCTTGGCGCTTGCGCGATCGGCAGACGCCTCGGCAGCCTGCTCGCGCACGTGAGCGCGACCCATCTCGGTCCACTCGGGCTCCTCGTCGGGAAGCGAACCGGCCTCCTTGGTGAAGAGCTCCTTCAGGCAGTTGTAGGCAACGATAACGCCGAGCACCATGAGCAGGATCGCAAAGACGAGCTGCAGGCCAGAGGTGGCGATGACCGCGACGCCGGAGGCGGCAAGCGCGTTCACGCAGCCGATCGTGCTCTGCACGAGCGAGGTGAACGTGCAGCACAGCAGGAAGGCGACGGGCACGTAGAGCATGAAGCCGCGGCGGCCGGTGCACTTGCAGAAGACGGCGAGCGTGATCATGGTCATGCCGCCGAGCAGCTGGTTGGAGGCACCGAACAGCGGCCAGATGTTGTTGTAGCCGCCGAACGCCAGCGCAAAGCCGAGGGCCAGCGTGAGCACCGTGGCAACCCAGGTGTTGGATGCGACCTTGGCGGCGCCGGTAAGCTCGGCCTGCTCGTCCTCGAGCGCGTCGTTGGTCTGGGCGAAGAACTCCTGGAAGGACAGGCGGCCGATGCGCGCGACGGCGTCAACCGAGGTGAGCGCAAGCGCCGACACGCACATGGTCATGAACACGGTCGCAAGCGTCTGGTCGACGCCGAAGGCAGTCATGCCGCGAGCGATACCCTGGGAGAAGATCGAGAACGGAGTGGCCGCAACGCCGTTGTTGAGCACGCCGGTGCCGGCGGTGTTGAGATCGGAGAACATGATGGCAGCGAACACGATGGCCAGCACGCCCACGAAGGACTCGACCACCATCGCGCCGTAGCCCACGGGCAGCATGTCGGATTCCTTCTCGACCTGCTTGGACGAGGTGTTGGTGGACACGAGGCTGTGGAAGCCGGACAGCGCGCCGCACGCGACGGACACGAACAGCAGCGGGAACACGAAGCTTCCCTTGGCGGCCATCTCGCCGAAGTCGACGACCATCGGCGCGGTCATCGTGGCCTGGCCGTTGGCGCCGAGCACGAAGATGCCCACCACGGCGCAGGCGATCATGACGAGCATCATGATGCTCGTGAGGTAATCGCGCGGCTGCTTGAGGGTCTGGATGGGCATGGCGGCCGCGAACAGCAGGTACACGGCGATGACGGCGAACCAACCGAGCTTGGGCAGGTAGACCGCGAACTGCATGCCCACGGCGAACATGGCGACGAACAGCACCACGGCGAGCGCCAGCTCGCGCACACCGGACAGCTGGAAGCGGCGGTTGAGCCAACCGAAGGCGATGGCGACGAACGTGAACAGAATGGAGATCGTGCCCGCCGTGCCGCCGGCATAGGACTTGGCGACGTCCACGGCACCCGCCGCGTCATAGGTCGCCTGGAACGTGCCGGCAACCATATCGACGAACGCTGCGATCACGATGATGGTGAACAGCCAGCTGAACAGCAGGAAGAGGCGACGGCCCGTGCGGCCGATGTACTTCTCGATCAGCTGGGCGAGCGACTTGCCGTTGTTCTTGACGCTCGCGTACAGCGCGCCGAAGTCATGCACGGCGCCGAAGAAGATGCCGCCGACGAGCACCCACAGAAGCACCGGCAGCCAGCCGAACATCATGGCCGCGATGGTGCCCGTCACCGGGCCCGCGCCGCAGATGGAGCTGAACTGGTGCGAGAACGCGGTAAAGCACGATGCGGGCGAGAAGTTCTTCCCGTCCTCCATGCGGCGCGCGGGCGTGACGGCATCGCGGTCGATGCCCCACTTGGCCGCCAGCCACCTACCGTAGCCCAGGTAGCCCGCGGCCAGCACGACCGCCGCCACGACGACAACGACGATTCCGTTCATAGTCGGTCCTTTCCCCCGAAAGACGTCGAATCAAAAAACGAGGGCCGTCGTATCCGTTCCGACGGCCCTCGCCTATCAGCCGCCCGCTATCGTGCGGGCCGGCTGCCGTGCAAGCCAACCCGCATCAAATAATCTGGCGAATAATGGATAGCTGGGGGCAAGCACGCATTGTCTCGACATCTCTCTTCTTGTTGCTGCGCGAACGCAACGCCGCGCATTCCTATGAAGCAGTGACCAGTCTACGCTTTAGCAAGGCAAAGTCAACCTGCACGGAATTTGTTACGTGTCCGTTTCGTCCTCGCATCGGCGGGCACATCGCCCTGAGGAAGCGTTACTCCATCAGCAGGCGGGCGATCTCGTCTTCGACGCTGTCGTCCTCGGACCAGTTACCGTCCTCGTCGCGGTTGCACAGCAGCTCGAGGTCGACCGGGCGCGGCTCGGCGGAGTCGACGCTCTCCATCACGATCTCGCCCATCATGGTGTACAGCTCGTCCATGCTCTTGTTGTAGACGGACGGGTCGCTCATGAACTCAGTGATGCGCTGCTCAAGGTCGGGCAGGATGTCGGCGAAGGTCTTGCTGGTCACCGTGACGTAGCACACCGCGGTATCGTTTGCATCGTCGACCTCGACGGACGTGATCTCGTAGTCGAACCCGTCGAGCAGCGAGCCCACGAACTCCTCACCCGTGACGCCGAACTCATCCATGCCGGCGCTCGCGTCGACTTCCTCGACGATCTCTTGATACTCCTCGGAGTCCTTGTCCATGATGGCGTCGAACTCCGCCGAGATCCCCTCGCGGATGATCTCTTCATCGGACTTGCCGCCAAGCCCCGGCAGCACGAACACCGCGAGCAGGGCGATGATGGCGACCGCCGCGACGACGATGGCGATGATCGGCCCCTTGCCGCCCTTCTTGGTTTCGGTCTGCCCGGTATAGACGGGTGGCTGCTGGGGAGGAACGGATGCGGTCTGCGCGGGCGGAACCTGCGGCGCGGGCTGAGGCTGGGGCTCGGGCGTCGGCACGGGCTCGGGCGCGGGCGCCGGAGCGGCCGCGGGCTCGGACTGCTCGGGAGTCAGCACCGTCGTCTCAGTCGGCTGAACCTGCTGGTCGTCAGGCATGAGCAAGGTCGTGCCCGTCGACCTGCTCGCGGTGCCGCCCGCCTCCAGGGCGCTGCCGCAGCCGACGCAGAACTTCGACCCGTCGGGATTCTCTTTGCCGCAAAACGGAC
>CASEEY010000159.1 GCA_949287055.1 uncultured Collinsella sp. | reverse complement strand
AACAGGAGCGGCGTCGGCAGCAGGGTCAGCAACAGGAACGGCACCTGCAGAAAGGCCGGCCGGGGGAGCGACGCCGGCAACGGCGCCGGTTGCGGAGGCGGCGCCTGCAGTTGCCTCGCCGGGAGATGAACCGGCTTCACCCATGCAGCCAGGAAATGCGGATGCGCCGGAAGCGGAGGTGTCCGCGTCGGCAGGTGAGGTTTCTTCGGACGGCGTGTCGAGCGAAGATACGGAGGCTGAAGCACCTGCGAAGATACGGAGGCTGAAGCACCTGCGGATGCACCGTCGGTAGAGCATGATGAAGAGGATGCCGTGCAGGAAGAGAAGCCGGCGTCGCCTGAAGCGTAATGCGTGGCGAGGATACCGGGATTATTCAATTGCGGCGGGCGGCGGGCGATGTCCTTTCGCCCGCCGCGCGCTTTGCGGAATCTGCATGGTGAATGGGGGCCGCGTTTTCGCAGCGTATGTCTCGTACAAGCCCTTGAGCAGGGCCGGTAGGGAGGCTGGGGGACGGACGTCGGCGGCCGGTCGGCGTGTCTTGCCGGGGTGTCAGTGGACTGTCGGGGCGGCATGGCAAGATGGAGATGCGCAGCGCGCCGAAGGCCGAGGCGCCCGTACAGCATCGCTGCATTTGTGGAGGTCATGAGGTCGTACCTGCGGCAACTTGAGAAGCGACGGCGGTTGGTCTACAGTTAGCCAGTCTTTTCCTGTCCCGGGCGCACCTTCACGACCCGGGGCCTTATGTCCAGAGGAGGTGACCAAATGAAGGCCTATGAACTGCTGTTCTTTGTTGACCCGGCTCTCGATCCCGAGACCCGTCTCGCCGTTATGAAGCGCATCGACAACACGATCGCCGAGGGCAACGGCAAGGTCGACAACGTTGACGAGTGGGGCAAGCGCAAGCTCGCCTACGAGATCAACAAGCTCACCGAAGGTGACTACACCCTCATCAACTTCCATGCAGATCCTACCCAGATCGCCGAGCTCGATCGCGTGCTGCGCATCACCGATGCCGTGGTTCGTCACATGATCGTCCGCCGCGACGACATGGAGTAAGAGTCGTTTGGAAGCGGTCTGCCCGGCTTTACGCCGAGCGACCGAACAGAGAGGTAGTGAGTCGTACATGAGCATCAATCGAGTCAACATTTCCGGTAATCTCACCCGCGACCCCGAGCTGCGCGCCACCGCGAGCGGCACCCAGGTGCTGAGCTTCGGTGTGGCGGTCAACGACCGTCGTCGCAACCCGCAGTCCGGCGAGTGGGAGGACTACCCCAACTTCGTGGACTGCACGATGTTCGGCACTCGTGCCGAGGCCGTCTCCCGCTACCTCCAGAAGGGGTCGAAGGTCGCGATCGAGGGAAAGCTGCGCTACAGCTCGTGGGAGCGCGACGGTCAGCGTCGCAGCAAGCTCGAGGTCATCGTCGATGAGATCGAGTTCATGAGCCGTGGTCAGAACCAGGGTGGATACGGCCAGGAGGGCGCGAGCTCTTATGGCGGCTCCTCCTATGGTGGCGGCTACTCCGCTCCCGCGCCGCATCCGGCGCCTGCGCCCGCGCAGGTTCCGCCGGCGGTCGACGTCTACGATGAGGACATTCCGTTCTAGGGCAACCGCGAGCGGAATCACGTTTTGAAGTGAGCGGCGCTCAAGGGCAGACAGCCTGCGGCGCCAAACGAAAGGTATTTTGACATGGCTAATGATTACTCAGCACGTCAGCCGCGTCGTAAGTACTGCCAGTTCTGCAAGGAGAACACCGAGTACATCGACTACAAGGATACTCAGCTTCTCCGTAAGTACATGACCGACCGCGGCAAGATCAAGCCCCGTCGCGTCACTGGCGCTTGCACGCAGCACCAGCACGATATCGCGAACGCCATCAAGCGCGCTCGCGAGATGGCTCTCCTGCCCTACACCGTTCCCGTGGTTTCTTCCCGCGGCGAGCGCAACCGCGGCTAGGCGAGGGGCAAGGGTCGAGTAGATGCAGGATGGAAGTGCGGATCCTCGGCAAGGCGCCATCGTGCCCAACGGCACGCCGGTGCGCCGGGCGACCCCGCCGCGCAACGCCCACGGTGCGTTTATGATCGCACTCGGGTGTATCGTGGCGATCTTCCTTCCGTATGCGGGAATCCTCCTCGCCGCGTATGGCGCGCGCGAGGTGCTGTGCGCGAAGGCGCGCCGCGGAGTGGGCCTGATCCTGTTCGAGGGTGTTGGCCTGCTTGCGGTGTCCTTCGTCGCCAACGTCACGTATGCGGTGCTTTTGGCTCCCGTTATCGTGTGCAGCCTGGGCATCGCGTGGTGCATGTGGCGCGGCGCCACGGTCACGAACGTTTCCGTGGTGGTCGTGCTCACGGCGCTGACGAGTCTTGGTATCGACGCGGCGATTGCCTCAGCGACCGGTCCGTCGGTGCAGGACGCCATGGTGTCGTATCTTATGGCAGCCGTTGAGCAGTCCGTGGGAACAGGGGTCGAAGGCGAGTTGCTCGCCAGCAGCCTCGAGCCGATCATGGTGGCCCTGTGGCCGCTCGTGTACGTGATGAGCGCGGCGAGTTACGCGCTGTTCGCGGGAATCGGTTCCCATGTGATGCAGACGCGCTGCACAGGGGAACCCCGCAGGCCGTCGTTGTCGCGCTTCGATGCGCCCATGTGGAGCGTCGCCGTCCTCGCGATTTCGATCGTGTGCGTCGGCGCATCCTTCACGGGCTTTCCTGAGGCTCAGATCGTCCGCACCATAAGCGTGACGGCGATCATGAGCGTCAGGATCATCTTCGCCTGCCAGGGCCTCGGCGTGCTCAGCGCGCTGATGATCCGCAAGCGGTTTGGATGCGTGACGAGGTTCTTTTGCATCCTGCTCGTCTTCTGGTCCGAGATGATGTTCTTTGCCTTGAGCATCGTCGGCCTGATCGATGTGTGGGCCAACTTCCGCAAGATTCCGCGGGACGGCACGCGCGTTCAGGCACAACAGTAACCACTGCGCCGCGCAGGCGGCGCACATCGCAAGGAGATCTCATGAAAGTCGTTCTTCTTGGTGAGATCAAGGGCAAGGGTGGCGAAGGCGACGTCGTGGACGTTGCCCAGGGCTACGCCGAGAACTACCTCTTCCCGAAGAAGCTCGCCGTTGCGGCCACGAAGGGCAACCTGAAGCAGCTCGAGGAGCGCCGCAACAACATCGCTAAGCGCGAGGCCGTCCGCATCGCTGACGCCAACGCGCTCAAGGACGCCGTGGACGGCAAGACCGTCACCGTCGACGCCAAGGTTGGCGACGAGGGCGTCCTGTTTGGTTCCGTGACCAGCGGCATGATCGCCGATGCGGTCAAGGAGCAGCTGGGCGTCGAGATCGACCGCAAGCGCGTCGAGCTCGGTAAGCCCATCAAGATGGCCGGCACCCACGCCGTCACCATCTCGCTGTACCGCGACATCCGCGCTACCGTGAACGTTGCGGTCGGCGTGGAGCCCGAGGCCGCCGAGGCTGAGGCCGAGGCCGAGGTCGTCGAGGAGGCCGCTGAGGCCGTCGAGACCGAGGCTGCCGCCGAGTAGCCCTTCCGGGTACAACGGATTTCAAACGACCCGAGCGCAGGTGTGCTCGGGTCGTTTTTGTTATGTGGGTAGTGGGCGGGCATCTTGCTGGATAGACTGTCCCCGACTGAAGCCCCCCGGTTAAAACACCCTAGGGATTATTTTACATGGCGTATGGTATTCGGCTTATAGGACAAAAAGTGTGCTATCGAAACGGCCGTCTGCCCAGGTAGACGGCCGTTTCCCGTGCGTTTAAACCTATCGCCCCATTTTTAGCACCCG
>CASEEY010000158.1 GCA_949287055.1 uncultured Collinsella sp. | reverse complement strand
TCAAAATACAGCGGGATGCCGGCGACGACGATTCCCATGCCGATCACGGCATGGCCATGCGCGAGGTCTGCAGGCCGGTCGAATGCGGCGGGGACGATCGCGTCGGGAGGCGTCACCACCACCCGCTCGCCGTAGCCTTGCGTCCAATCGAGATTACGGCCGAAGAACATGCGACCTGCCGTGTCGGTAAAGCGGATGCCCGTGCACATAGGGCGGCCCCTTTCCTGCCCGCGCGATGCGTGTTCGCTACCGGGCGTCTGGGTGATTAGATATCACTCTCGTACCCAAAGGGGGCGAAGGGGACCCTGAAGACAAGCTTAAGAGCCCTTATGCTTTCGGGAAGGGGCGGCTGGGAACGTGGGTCAGTTGGGGACGTGTTCCGTCCAACCCATTATGGGTCAGTTGGGGACGTGTTCCGCTCAACCCATTCCGCTCTACCTGCACATATGCCGCTGAAACAGAACGGCGGCGATGCCCCTTTGAGCATCGCCGCCGATTTCGCTATTTGCCCTTCACCATGGTGAGCGAGATCTTGCCGCGCTCGCGATCCACGCGCTCGACCCACACCTTGACCGTGTCGCCCACAGCCACCACGTCGCTCGGATGCTTGACGAAGCGCGTCGAGAGCTTGGAGATGTGCACGAGGCCGTCCTGGTGCACGCCCACATCCACGAAGGCACCAAAGTCCACCACGTTGCGCACCGTCCCGGTGAGCTCCATGCCGACCTCGAGGTCATCGATGGAAAGCGCCGCGCGGCTGAACACAACCTCCGGCGCATCGTCACGCGGATCGCGGCCAGGCTTTTCCAGCTCGGCGATGATGTCGATAAGCGTGAGGATGCCGCAGCCAAGCTCGCCCGCGAGCATCGCCACGCTGCCGGCGCGCTGCTGGATATCGGGCACGCCGCCGCTGCCGAGCTCGTCGGCGGTCACGCCGGCACGCTTGAGGACCTCACGCGCAACCCCGTAGCTCTCCGGATGCACAGCGGTGGCGTCCAACGGGTTCGCTCCGCCCGCGATACGCAGAAAGCCCGCCGCGTTCTGGAAGGCCTTGGGCCCGAGCTTGGGCACCTCCTTCAGCTGGCGACGGTCGGTAAACGCGCCGTGCTCCTCGCGGTAGGCCACGATGTTATGAGCGACCGTCGGCGTGATGCCCGAAACATAGGAAAGCAGGCTCGCGCTCGCGGTGTTCACGTCCACGCCCACGCGGTTCACGACGTCTTCCACCACGTGCCCGAGCGTGCGCGCAAGCTCCGCCTGATCGAGGTCGTGCTGGTACTGCCCCACGCCGATGGACTGCGGCGGGATCTTGACGAGCTCGGCGAGCGGGTCTTGCAGACGGCGCCCCAGGCTCATGGCGCCGCGCGTGGTCACGTCCAAGTCGGGATACTCACGACTCGCAAGCTCGCTTGCGGAATACACGGAGGCACCCGCTTCGTTCACGATGGTGTAGCGCAGCTCGGGCGCCGCTTCGGCGATGAAATCCGAGACCACCTCCTCGGTCTCGCGGCTCGCGGTTCCGTTGCCGATCACGATGGTGTTGATGCCATAGCGCTTGGTCAGGCGCGCCAGCTCGCGCTTGGTGCCGGCGATATCGCGACGGGGCGGCGTGGGGTACACGACGCCGTGGTCGAGCAGCTTGCCCGTCTCATCGAGCACGGCTACCTTGCAACCGGTGCGATAGCCGGGGTCGAGCGAGATGATGCGCGCCCCGCGCACCGGACGGGCGGACAGCAGGCTCTCGAGGTTCTTGGCGAAGACGCGGATCGCCTCGGTCTGTGCGCGCACGGTCAGACGGGCACGCAGCTCGCGCTCGAGCGAAGGGGCCATGAGGCGCTTGTAGCCGTCGGCGACAGCGGCGTCGAGCACCGGCGCGAACCCGCCTTGCCGGCGCGGCCACCGGCTTCCCAGACGGGCAACCGCCGCCTGCGCGTCGACACCCACGCGCACGCGAAGCTTGCCCTCGCGCTCGCCGCGGTCGATGGCGAGAACGCGGTGGTTGGGAATCTTGCGCGCCGGCTCGGAGAAATCGTAGTAGGGCTCGTAGGGCGTCTTCTCGTCGGCATCGACCGCGATGGAGACGATCTCACCCGTGTTCTCGGTAAACGAGCGCAGGTCGGCGACGTTCTCCGGATCCTCCGCCACGGTCTCGGCGACGATGTCCTGCGCACCTGCGAGCGCCTTTTCCGGCGTATCGTAACCGGCCTCGGCTGCCTCCGGCGTCACGAAGGGAACCGCCGCCTCGAGCGGCGAGCCTTTGGAGGTGACCTGCATGATGATCATGTTCGCAAGCGGCTCGAGCCCCGCCTCGCGCGCTTTCTGCGCACGCGTCTGGCGCTTCTTGCGATAGGGCTTGTAGAGGTCCTCCACGCGCTGGAGCTGCGTGGCGGCGCGGATCTCGACCTCGAGCTCGGGCGTGAGCTTGCCCTGCGCGCCGATCAACAGGATGACGTCCTCCTTGCGCTGCTCAAGGTTGCGCAGGTAGGAAAGGCGATCGTCGAGCGTGCGCAGCGCGACGTCGTCCATGCCGCCCGTGGCCTCCTTGCGGTAGCGCGCGATGAACGGGATGGTGTTCCCCTCGTCGATGAGCGCGACGGCAGCCTCGACGGCAGCGGGCTTGAGATTCAGCTCTTGCGCAAGCGCAGCGATGATATCCATGGACGGACTCCGGTTCGGTCGGATGCAGAAGCTGAACAAGGATACTCGCCCGCTCGGACAAGAGCAAACCCGCAGGATGGGTTGGTCGGGGACGTGTTCCGTCCAACCCATTGCGAGACATGAACTAACGCCTTGCGTTAGCTCATATCACAACATTCGCTGCAAGAATTCCCGAGCCGTCATGCTGGGCACCGTCGACGCCGCATACGCCTCGGCATCGCGCGTGATAATCGCCGCAGCATTTCGCAACTCTGCCGTAGCCCGAACGATGCCGTCCTCGAGATCCGGTTCATCGGAAGCAAACGCGCGGTCGAGCACATCGCCCGTAAGCTCCGCCACCGTTACGATCTGCCGAAACGAATCAAGTCGATCGCGAACGAGTTCCTCACGGCGTTGTCCGTACTGGCGGCCCAGGATGTAATACGTGTCCTTGATGCCCGCCGCCAAGATGACTGGCTCGTACATATCGGATTCCAGCACCTGCTCAAGTACGTCAACAGCGTCGAGGTGCTTCTCGCGAGTAGGACTCAGGTAATCAAGGACGATGTTCGTATCGAGGATGATGTCAGCCAAAACGCTTCACCCGCTCTTCCGCCAACAGTTCGCGGTCCGATACAGCGGGATCCCAAGCGGGCTCATCAGCCACCTCTTGCTCAATCTGCAGCGTTAGGGCGCGGAATTTCTCGAGTCGCATACGGCGCCTCTGCGCCTCCTCGCTTGCAGGCTGAATCACAACCCACGGCTTCCCGTTCTTCAAGACAGGCAAGGCGCTGCCCGTACGGTTCACCTCCGCCGCAAGCTCGCTGAACCGGTTCTTTGCCTCGCGAGCCCCCACGGGATCAAGCAACGCGTCCATCTCTCCCCCAACCGGTTCTTTGCCTCGCGAGCCCCCACGGGATCAAGCAACGCGTCCATCTCTCCCCCTTACCATAAGGAGCTTCTTTTATCTTATTGTAGCTCTTTTCGAATGGACGCGCGCGTCACCGGTTGGTTGGGGACGTGTTCCATCCAACCCATTGCGGGATGCGAAAGACGTCTGACGTTTTTTCAGACGTAAACACTTGGGAACAGGCTCGCCGCAACCGCACCGTACCGTACAATCCGACCATGCAGAGAACAGGAGCCCCACCGTGAACATCACCTGGAACGCCGCGGACTACGCGAAGAATTTCTCGTTCGTGCCCTCCTACGGCGCGTCTGTCATCGACCTCATCGACATAAAGCCCGGCGCGCGTTGCCTGGATCTGGGCTGCGGCAACGGAACGCTTACCCGCGAGCTCGCACAGCGCGGCTTCGATGCGTTCGGCATGGACGCGTCGCCCGACATGGTCGAGCTGGCGCGGCGCAACCATCCCGACCTGAGGTTCATGCTCGGCGATGCAACGTCCTTCGCACTCGAGAGTCCGGTCGACGTGGTCTTCTCGAACGCGGTGCTCCACTGGATCGACCGCGAACGGCAAGATGAGGCGTTGGAGCACATCGCATCCGCGTTGGTGCCGGAGGGCCAGTTCGTGTTCGAATGCGGCGGGCACGGCTGCGGTGCACGCGTCCATGCCGCGTTGGCACAGGCCTTCGAGCGGCATGGGCTCACCTACGAGTTCCCGTTCTACTTCCCCACCATCGGTGAATACGCGCCGCTCGTCGAGGCGGCGGGCATGCGCGTCACCGATGCCGTCCTCTTTGACCGGCCGACCGCACTCAAGGGTGCCGACGGCATGGCCGATTGGATCCGCATGTTCGTCAAGCGACCGTTCGAGGGCGTACCGGCACCACTCGGCGACGAGATCATCGCCGATGCGGTCGAGGTGCTGCGTCCGAACATGCTCCACGGCGACACGTGGTATGTCGACTACGTCCGTCTTCGTATGCGCGCCATCAAACACGTCGGCTAAAACCAACGAACGCGCAGAGCGGCCCCGGCTATCGCAGCTCCGCGCCCGGACGCAACGGCGGTCCGGCGCGTCGCGGCACCGCAGCATGCCGTCGTCCCACACGCCGGCGCTATAATGAACGCGTCATCTCGGCATACGACGGGAGGCCGCCTCATGTTCCGCATGACCAGCCCGCTGCCCTCTTCCAGGATCCCCGTAACGCGCACAGTGAATCGTTTGCGCCGCCCCTTCCCCCTCCTCATCGCATGCGTGCCGTTCATCTGCGCAGTCGCGGCTGTCCTCGCCGGCTGCTCGAACCTCGGCGAGTTCAACGAGCGCGCCGTCGTTCGGCAAGCGGAGAGCTACTACGCCGACAAGTACGGTGAACGCGTCAAGGTCGCCGATCTTTGGGAGGATCGCTCCTACCAGCTGTTTGGCTATCGGTCGAGCGGACAGGCATTCTGCACCATGGAGGACGGTGCCTGCGTGCTCGTGGATTTCGAAGAAGGCGTGGTCGGCGACAATCGGCAGCAGGACGAAATCGTGGCTGCGTATGAGAAACGCTTCCGCGACGCCGTCGAAGATGCCGCACGGCGACTCGAAAGCGCAGGGTATACGGTCTCGACCGTATACATAAACGGCCTTTCTCCGGAAACCGACGGCTTTTTAGATGGGGAGATTTCGACCCGCACCTGGCAGAGAAACGAAGAGGCGTCCGAGGAAACCGGATCGTTCTTCTACGCACGCTACACGGGTGACGAGCGCTTCTTTGAACAGGAGGCGCCGCGCGTGTATCTGGGGGCACCCTCGATCGAGCTTGAGATCTCAGGCGCGGATGCGAACTATGAGCACGGCTTTCCCGTAAACGTTCCCGTACGTCCGGCGTGGGTTGACCCCATCGATGCGGCCTGCGAGGCTCTTCTGCCGCTCACCGATAACAATCCCGAGGCAGAAGTCACCGTTTTTCAGGACGGGTATCGCAACGCTGCACGCATGGAGGGCGCGCCGTTCGGCATGCTGGGCGAGCTGAGCCCCTTCGACCATGAAGAACCGACCGGCAACTGGCTCATCGTCGACTGGATACTTTTGGGCAAGGGAATCTACGTCACGTCCGACGAGGCCGGCGTGCGCCTGCGCAGCGGCGACGTGACATTAGCGGCGGCAGATGGGTCGTTTTCGCTTGAGGAGCTGGTGGAGGGCGGGCGCCTTGACGAACGGGAAAGCCGCACCTATCTCCCCGAGGCCTTTGAGGCCTATCGTCTCGATACCAATGCAGACCTGTTCGCAACCGCAC
>CASEEY010000157.1 GCA_949287055.1 uncultured Collinsella sp. | reverse complement strand
TCCGACCATCGCCACGGGCATGCAGGCGACCATCCGCGCCGACATGCGCGCTTGCGATGTCTTGACCTCGAGTTTCCGTCTCAGCTCGATCCGCTCGCCCACCAGACGGGTCGCTTGAGCAAGCAGGTCGTTGAGCGGCGCGCCGGTCCGCTGCGACACCTTGAGCGCCAGCACCACCAAATCGAGCCCGGGAGCCCGCAGCTTGGCGAGCATCGCGTCGAGCGCCTCCACGGCCGGGATGCCGCAGTCGACCGAGAACGCGACCCGCGTGAATGCGCTTCGCAGCGGCTCAGGCGAGCGTTGGCCGACGTAGAGCATGGCCTGGGACAGCGAGTATCCCGATCCGAGCGAGACCGACAGCGCGCCGAACGCCTCGGGCAGCGCCTCCTCGAGCTCGCGCTGGCCGCACGTCCTTCTCCGAACGTGCGCAATCGCCAGGGCGACGACGGGCGCCAGCGCCCCAAACAGCAGCGCAGGAAGCGCTTGGGACACGAAAAGCAACGTGAGCGCTGACAGGACGCACGCCGCCGCGACCGCCCCCAGCGCGGTGCTGCGGTCGATGCCGGACGCCGGCAGCCCGCGCCTGGCGGCCAGCTCGGCAACCTCCACGCGCAGAGCATCCGCCCAGCTCGCAGGAAGTATCCCGAGCCCCCAGATCCCAGAACCGATCCGGTGCACAAACGCCAACAGCGCCCCTGTAGGATCGCGCGCGCATGCCGCGACGCCCGCACCGGCGCTGCGCTCCTCGACCGACAGGGCAAGCATGCCGCAAGGATCCCGACGCAGCTGGACACAGCGACCTCCATCGCTCCACCTCCTTCTCCCTCAGGGCTCCCGAACGCAGGCCCTCCGCGATGAACGGCGGCTCCTCGATCAGGTTCCAGGTGCGCGTGGCGGCATCGAACGACACGTACTCGGTCAGCTCGACACCGCCTGCGGCACCGCGCGCCACGCCGGTATAGGACGACACGTAGCGATGGCCGTCAGGCGTGCGAACCGACATGACGATCGCGTCGAGCGCCATGGCGATCTGCTCCTCGATCAGGTCGCCTGGCAGGTCGATGCCGTAGCGCGCCAGCAGCGTCAGGCGCACGATCGCCTCGCGCGAGCTGCCCGCGTGCAGCGTGGTGAGCGACCCGTCGTGCCCGGTGTTCATCGCCTGCAGCATGTCGATGCACTCAGCTCCGCGCACCTCGCCCACCACGATGCGGTCGGGCCTCATGCGCAGCGCGTTCGTGACCAAATCGCGGATGGTCACCGCCCCTTCGCCCTCGATGGAGGGCTCGCGCGCCTCCAGACGCACCACATGAGGGTGACGCGAAAACTTGAGCTCAGCGGAGTCCTCGATGGTGACGATGCGCTCGCCGAGGGGAATCTCGCAGGACAAGGCGTTGAGCAGGGTCGTCTTTCCCGACCCCGTGCCCCCGGCGACCGCAAGGTCCTGCCGCAGCGCCACCGCGCACGACAGCATGCCGGCGTACCACGCGGGCAGCGACCCCATCGCCACCAGCTGGGCGAGCGAGCTGATGCGGTCCGAGAACTTACGGATGGTAAGCGTCGTCCCGTCGATGGCGATAGGCGGAATCACCGCGTTGACGCGGTACCCGCTCGGCAGGCGCGCGTTGACGATGGGGCTGCGCTCGTCCACCCTTCGACCGAGCGGCGAGATGATGCGGTCGACGACGATTCTGATCTGCTCGTCGTTGTCGAAGATCCCCTCGAGGGGATGTAGTACGCCCGCACGCTCGAAAAACGCCGACGAGCAGCCGTTGACCATGATCTCGCTGACCGTGTCGTCCTCGAGCAGCGGCTGAAGCGGGCCCAAGCCGACCACGTCGTTGAGCACCTCGTCCACGATGCGCGTACGCGTATCGGCACCGATCCCCTCGCGATCGCCCGCGTTGATGACCGCCTCGATCGCGGGCCTCAACTCCTCCCGCGACCGCTGCGCATCCGGCGCGTTCGCCATGCGCGCGACCTCGGCAAAACCGACACGCTCGAGCATCTGGCGCTTCACGTCGCGCTTGAGCGCACGGACTCGCTCGTCCTCTGTTCCTTGCGCGCCGGCGTCGAAACGCTCCGATGCGCGCACGCGCTCGAGCACGCTCATCGTGCCCCCACCTCCTCTCGCTTCCAAGGCAGACGGATGCGCGATCTGCGCTGATCGATCGCGCCCGCCACCCGATGCCGCTCGTCCCATGCCTCGAGCGGACAGCCGAGTTCTTTGAGCAGCTCGTAGGTGCGCGCCTGGATGTCGCGTGAAAACGCGCCGGGCGTCACGAGCAGATCGCCGATGCGGCCGTACGCAAGCAGGTCGCTGACATAGGAGCCGCCGTCCGCGATACGCATCCGCGAGCGCAGGGCGACGGCCATCTCAAAGCGCAGCGCACGCTCCTCGTCGCAGCCCGGTGCGCCGAATCTGTTGAACACGCATGTCATGCGCGTTTTGGGCACGCCGATGCGCGCCGCGAGCGCCACGGCGCGCGCGGCGGACTCCCCATCCGACACGCCCCCGGTGCCGACCACCAGGCAGCGATCGCAGCGGGAGACCGCCGAAGCCGCCGCGTCTCCCCAAAACACCGAGGTGTCCGCGAATATGACATCGGCCTCCCGTCGCAGCACCTCGATAAGCTGCTCGCTGGGGACCGAGAGAAGTTCGGCCTGTTCCGGCGCGGTACACGGCCCCCACAGCGTCAAGCCGGGAGCAATCCGCATGGCGGTCGCCTCGATGGCGGGGCGCGTGCAGGCAGGCGTCCCATCCGCCGCGACAAGCCCGGCAAGGTCGCACACCCGCTCGACCCCCATCAGCTCGTAGAGGTTGCCAAACATGAGGTCCAGGTCGACCACCGCTGCCTTGAGCCCCATATGGGCAGCCCACCACGCCATCGCCACGGTGATCGTCGACTTCCCGCATCCACCCCGCCCCGATATGGCAACCACGAGCGGGGCGGGGCGGCGATCGTCGGATGCCTCGGCCGTGTCGCTCAAACGGCTGCCAGCAGCCGTGGCGCCGGCCGGAAACCGTCCCTTGGCAGCATCGGCGCTCGCATCCGTCGACACCCTTCCGGGCGCACCCGATTCGGTGTCCGCAGACGGAGGCATCGCGCCGCCAGCATCTTTCACAGACGGCTCCCGTTCCGCACACGGAGCCGCAGCCGATACGCACTCATCCCAGGGCGGCGCCTCCGCCGACGCTTCATCGTCCGCAGGGGACGGCACCCGACACAGGTCGCCCTTTCCCGTGCATGCCTGAGACTCTCTCGCAGCGGAGCTCGCGCCCCCTGCGGCGATGACCTCGGTTGCACCCGCATGGAACAGACGTGCAGCGTCCCCGGCATCCAGGTGGTCGACAAACGCCAGCACGGGCACGTGCGCCGCCTTTGCGCCGGCGAGCGCCTCCCGCACCCCATCGACCGGCCCCGCCACGCGCACCGCGATGCCGGCGAGCAGGTCATCCGATGCCCGCACCATGCGGTCGACCGCTTCGGGATCTTCAAAACGCAGCAGCTGGGCACCGGGCTCGCGCAGAAAGATCTCGTCCCGCAAGGGCTCGGCGCCGTCCGCGGCGCAACACATCAACCAGATCGGCGAGCTCATGATTCATCCTCCTGACCCGTCTTCGGCATCTCTCCGGGAACGACCAGCGTCACCTGGCCGAGTGACATCGCAGCGAGCAGCTCCTGCACGCAGGAGGGCTCGACCGCAAGCGTCACCCAGCTCACCTCGCCCCCGCCGGTCGCAAGCGCGCTCGTGTCCAGCACGCGCGCGGAAGCGAGCCGGTCGGCGACGGCATCTTTCGATACATAGACGTCCACGGCATCGCCGCGCGCGAGCGCCCCGCCCACCGCGTGCTCGGCGTCGCTCGCCACGCTCACCGCCACGCACCCATCGGGAACCTCAAGGTCCCCGGCACGGGCCTCCACATAGGCCGGGCACAGGACGGCACGCTGGGGGATCCGCGATGTCGCCACCTTTCCGGCAACATCGGCCAGCGACGTCACGGCATCGGGAGGAAGCAGGCTCGCAACCCACTCCTCAACCGCGACGTTGCCCTCGTCAAGCGTGTCCCCCGGCTCGATATCACGCGTCGCCACACACACGGCGACCAGGTCGCCCCCATAGCTTTCGAGCGTCTCGCGGCGCATCCGCTCCGCTTCGGACCGCACCGACGAGGCATACGACAGTGCGAGTGCTGCTGCCGCGACCCCGCAAAGCGCGCTAATCGCGATTCTTGTCCTACGTTTCACCGCGTACCCCTTCGCCGATGCCAGTCCTCACCCCCACGCGATTCCGCAGCGCGCTCGCCGCAGCCGATGGGGTGGGTCCCATTGTGTTGAGCGGCATGTGGCGTCGGCCCGTCAAATTGAAAAAGTCCGGCACGCTCCGACAGGATGTCCCCCTCAAACCAAACACACCTGTTTGATGGGGCC
>CASEEY010000156.1 GCA_949287055.1 uncultured Collinsella sp. | reverse complement strand
CGGGTGCTAAAAATGGGGCGATAGGTTTAAACGCACGGGAAACGGCCGTCTACCTGGGCAGACGGCCGTTTCGATAGCACACTTTTTGTCCTATAAGCCAAAAAAGTGCCTGTCCCCATTTTCCCACTGGCAGAAGAAGCGGGCCGCCCGGTTTTCCGAGCGGCCCGCATCAGCGTACGATATGTCGCCGTTACTTAGTACAGCTTGGCGCCCGCCGGGATGGCGTCATCGAGCATGAGGAGGTTCAGGCGCTCCTCATCGCCCTCCTGATGGATGGCGCTGATCAGCATGCCGCAGCTCTCGATGCCCATGAACTTGCGCGGCGGCAGGTTGGTGATGGCCACGCAGGTGCGGCCGACCAAGTCCTCGGGCTCGTAGTAGTCATGGATACCCGACACGATGGTGCGGTCGGTGCCCGAGCCGTCGTCGAGCGTGAACTGCAGAAGCTTCTTGCTCTTGGGCGGCAGCACGCAGTCCTTGACCTTGACCACGCGGAAGTCCGAACGGCTGAAGGTCTCGAAGTCAACGGAGTCGGCGAACAGCGGCTCGACGGCGATCTTGGAGAAGTCGATCGTCGGCTTGAGGTTCGGCGCGACGTTGGACGCGGCGGTGCCGGCGCTCTCGGCCTCCTTGGCGCGCGCAGCGGCGGCGCCGTTCGCACTGCCGCGCTCGGGCTTCATGTGCGGGAACAGCAGCACGTCGCGGATGGACGCCGAATCGGTGAGCAGCATGACCACGCGGTCGATGCCGATGCCGATGCCACCCGCCGGCGGCATGCCGTACTCGAGCGCGCGCACGTAGTCCTCGTCGTACTCCATGGCCTCGTCGTCGCCGCCGGCCTTCTCCTCCATCTGGCGAGCGAAGCGCTCGGCCTGGTCGACGGGGTCGTTCAGCTCGGAGAACGCGTTGGCGTACTCATGGCCGGCGATGACCAGCTCAAAGCGGTGCGTGAGGCGCGGATCGTCCTCGAAGCGCTTGGCAAGCGGGCTCACCTCGACCGGATAGTCGCACACGAAGGTGGGATTCACGATGGAGTCCTCGCCGCGCTCGTCGTAGATCTCGGCGATGAGCTTGCCGGGGCCCCACTCGGGCTTGACCTCGATGCCGCACTCCTCGGCGGCGGCGCGCAGCTCGTCGATGGGCGTGTCGAGGTTGAGCTCGCGGCCCATGACCTCCGAGACGATCTCGGTCATGGGGCGGCTCGGCCAGCTGCCGGACAGGTCGATGGTCTTGCCCTGGTACTCGATCTGCTCCGAGTCGTTCACCGCGGCGTTGGCCGCCTTGATGACGCCCTCTGCGAGCTCCTTCATGCCCTCGAGGTCGGAGTAGGCGCGATAGGCCTCCATGGTGGTGAACTCGGGGTTGTGGGTGAGGTCCATGCCCTCGTTGCGGAAGATGCGACCCAGCTCGAACACGCGCTCGTAGCCGCCCACCAGCAGGCGCTTCAGGTGCAGCTCGGTGGCGATGCGCAGATAGTTCTCCTGGTTGAGCGCGTTGAAGTGCGTGATGAACGGCTTGGCCGTGGCGCCGCCCTGGATGGTCTGCAGGATGGGCGTCTCGACCTCCATGTAGCCGTTGTCCTCCATGTAGCGGCGGAAGGCGCTCACGATGCGGGAGCGCTTGGCAAAGGTCTCGCGCACGTCGGCGTTGACGATCAGGTCGACGTAGCGCTGACGGTAGCGGGTCTCCTTGTCGGACAGGCCATGGAACTTTTCGGGCAGCGGACGGACCGCCTTGGACAGAAGGGTGAGCTTCTTCGGGGCGACGGACAGCTGGCCGCGCTTGGTGCGCACCACGACGCCCTCAGCGCCCACGATGTCGCCCAGGTCGAGCTCGCCGAGCAGTTCCCAGGCATCGGCGGGCATGTCGTTGATGCGGCAGAACAGCTGAATGTCGCCGGTCGGGTCGCGCAGGACCACGAACATGATCTTACCCTGGCCGCGCTTGGCGACCACGCGGCCGCCGATCTTCACGACGTCGTCGGTGTCCTCGCCGGCGGGCAGCTCCGCATAGGCGGCCTCGATGTCGGCGACGTGGTTCTCGACGTCGGAATGCTCGGGGTAGGGATTCTTGCCCGCAGCGAGCATCGCGGCGCGGTCGGCAAGACGGCGGGCGCGCTCGTCGTTGAGCGTCGAGGCGGCCGGGGCCTCGGCAGATGCGTTCTGCATGTCTTCCATGGTAGCTCCTCTACGAAAAACGCCCCCTGAAACACGAGGTCCCAGGGAGCGAGCAAACGTGCGTTGCGCGGGACCTTATGGCCTAGCGCGAGATCTTCGTGATGGTGTACACGCGAGACTTGCCGGACGGCGTGATGACCTCGACGGTCTCACCCTCGGCGCGGCCGATGATGGCGCGGCCGACCGGGGACTCGTTGGAGATCTTGTGCTCGAGCGAGTTGGTCTCGGTGGTACCCACCAGGGTGACGTCGGTGGCGACACCGTCACCGTCGACCAGCGACACGGTGCAGCCGATGGAGACGATCAGACCGTGCTCGCCGACCTCGGCCTCGCGGGCGTTGGCGAGGATGGCCTGGATCTCGGCGATGCGCGAAGCGTTCTTGGCCTGCTCCTCCTTGGCAGCGTCGTACTCGGCGTTCTCGGAAAGGTCGCCGAACGCGCGAGCCTCTTTGATGTGCTCGACGATCTCACGGCTCTTCTCGCCCTCGCGCCACTCGAGCTCCTCGACGAGCTTCTGGCGGCCCTCAGCTGTCAGTACGATCTCGCTTGCATCCATGCGTGCTTCTCCTTGCAACGTTTCTGCCATCGCCGTCGCCTCGGACGGCGGATACTCCAAAACACAAAATGACCGGCTCGCCCCTCCGGGGAAGCCGGCCATCGCTCACCCCGCTTCGCGGTGGAACTAGTCCTCCTCGATCGGGCTTTCGTCCTTCTTGGCCTTGGCCTCCTTGGCCTCGGCAAGCTTGGCCTCGAGCTCGCGGATCTCCTTGTCCTCCTCGGACTCGGGCTCCTCCTCGGTGGCCTCGGCGTCATCGGTAGACATGCCCTCGCGGATGTTCTTCACCGTCTTGCCCAGAGAGGCACCGAGCTTCGGAAGGTTCTTGGGACCGAAGATCAGCAGCGCGACGACGAGGATGACAACCCACTCAAAACCCTTAGGGAACATACTTTTCCTCCCACGAATACATGGCATGTTCGATACGAAAAGCGCGGCCGCCGTGCGTAACCGGGCGCTTTCCAGCTCGAAAGAGTATACAACGCCGATTCGGTGCGGACAACATCGCCATATTATACACGCGAGTTTCGCGCCATCGTCCGCAAGAACCTGTTAAGGCCAACACTTCGCCTCGCCTGAAATGCCCCCATAAGCCAGCTTGGCGACGTGGTCGGGTTGACTGGATTTGAACCAGCGACCCCCGCGTCCCGAACGCGGTGCTCTACCAAACTGAGCCACAACCCGAAAGCTCGATTATCCTAACACACTCCGCGCGCGATTGCTAGCACGTGGATGTCGTCAGTCCCGACTTCTCCATCTTTGTGGCGCACGACCACCATCCGTGCTGGTCAGAGGCCGCAGCGGCAAGGTGCTGAGCAACGTCGTGCGTCTCGCACACGGCAAAGACAGTCGCTCCCGACCCCGACACCTCGGCCGCGCGAACACCCGGCTGCGCCCGCAGCCATCCGCGCACGTCGCCGATTTCGGGCAGGATGCCGATCGCCGCGGGGGCCAGGTTGTTGAAGACGGCCCCGATGGCGGCGTCCTTGTCGCCGGCGCGCATGGCGCGCAGCATGCCCGCAAGATCGCCGAGCTCACACGGGTCGGCATCGAAGCGCCGGTACGCCTCGATGGTCGAGACGCCGCCGTGGCGCGGCTTGACGAGCACCACGGGCACGTCGTCGAGCGGCTCAAAGAGCTCCACGAGCTCGTCGCCCGCACCTGCCAGATAGGCAGGCGGGCCGTAGAGGAAAAACGGAACGTCGGCACCGATGCTGCGCGCAACGGCGACAGCGGCGGGATCGGTGCGGTCGATACCCCACAGCGCGCAGATACCCGCGATCGCGGCAGCGGCGTCAGCAGAGGGGCCGCCCAAGCCGCTTTGAAGCGGAATGCGCTTCTCCACGGTAATGGACGCCTTGACCGGGCGTCCAAACGCCTCGCCCATGGCACGTGCCGCGCGCCAGACGGTATTCTTCTCGACGGGAATGCCGGCGTCCGGAACGGTGGTGACCTGCAGGTCGCAAGCCGGCTCAAAGATGAGGGTATCGGCAAGGCCGAGCGCCGTCATGACGGTGTCGACCCGATGGTAGCCGCGCGCGTCGGTCGTCGTGTGGATACCCAGATACAGGTTGACCTTTGCGGGCGCGTCGACCCGCAGGCGCGCGGCGGCGCTCATCCTAGTGCTCCTCGAGCTGGTTTCCGAGCGGCGTGAACAGATGCTCGCCCGACTCGGGATCGAACAGCTCGACGGTGCCCGTCAGGACGTCGACATACTGGTACGACTGGCGGGACTTGCGGCCGCGACGCTCGTCGACCTCCACGATGAACACGGAGGGGTGAACGGTCTTGATGCAGCCCATGCGCTCCACGACGCGCGTACGGCCCATGTTTGCCTTGACCTTGACGCGCTGACCGATCATCTCCGACAGCTTCTCGTGAATCTCATCCACATGATTGACTTCAAGCTCTTCCATAGCGCCTCCTCCAGATGTGGGCGAAAATGCGCAGAACTATCCCACTGTATTCACAAACGCACCGAGTATAGCAGGGTCATATCGATATTGCACGTCAGCGCAGTGGAGCATGCAAGAACCCCAGGCTACGCCCCGCCCCGCGGCAAAGCCCCCCCCCCGCCCCACGGGGGCCCCCCCCATGCCCCCCCCCCCAACCGGGGCGCCCACCGCCCTGTCGTCGCGTGTTTCTGCGCGTCTACGCAAGTTGGTCGGTGTCGAGCACGATGGTGAACGGCCCGTCGTTGACGAGCTCCACCTCCATGTAGGCGGCAAACCTGCCCGTCGCGACGTGCGGCACGTCCGCGCGCACGAGCTCGACGAAATACTCGTACAGCTCGTTGGCGAGCGCCGGCTCCGCCGCATCGGTAAAGGAGGGACGGCGCCCGCGTCGGCAGTTCGCGTACAGCGTGAACTGCGACACGACGAGCACCTCGCCGTCGATATCGGCAAGCGAGAGGTTCGTTTTGCCGTCGGCGTCCTCATTGATGCGCAGACCGCTGAGCTTGGCCCAAAGCCTATCGGCCTCCGCGCGGGTATCCTGTGCGCCCACGCCGAGCAGGATGAGGTAGCCCGCACCGATGCTGCCGACGACCTCGCCGTCGATCGTCACGCTCGCACGGGAGACCCGCTGGACGACCGCCCTCATGCGTCCTCGCCGGAAAGCTTTGCCGACAGGGCCTCGAGCGCATGGAAACGGTGGCTGATGGCGTTTTTCTCCTCCGGTGTGAGCTCGGCCATGGTCTTTCCCGGCGTGTCGTCGGGCAAGAAGAGCGGATCGTAGCCAAAGCCGTTGGCGCCGCGCCCCTCGTGGGCGATGCGCCCCTCGCAGGCACCTTCGCCATAGGTCACCAGGCCGTCGACGTCGATGAGCGCCACGACGCTCATGAAGCGTGCGGTGCGCGCGGGATCCTCGACGCCGGCGAGGTTGGCGAGCAGCTTGGCGTTGTTCGCCGTGTCGTCGCCGTGGACGCCCGCGTAGCGCGCGGAGTACACGCCCGGCTCCCCGCCGAGCGCATCCACCACGAGGCCCGAGTCGTCGGCGATGGCGGGAAGCCCGGTCTCCTCAACCGCAGCCTGAGCCTTGATGAGGGCGTTCTCCAAAAACGTCGTGCCCGTCTCCTCGGGATCGTCGAACTCCCCGAGCTGGCCCAAGGCAACGAACGTCACATCGGGCAGGACATGCGAGAGAATCTCCTCGATCTCGGTAAGCTTATGCATGTTGCCCGTAGCCACCACGATGGTGCGCGCCGGATCGAGCGAATCGATATCTATCTTCTCGAGGGCCATGATGCCCCTCCTTCCCTATCGGCTGGCGGCGCCTACTCGTCGTCGCGGAAGAGCGTCACCTGGTTCTGCAGGTCGATAAGCTGACGGATGCCCGCATCGCCCAGATCGAGCAGGCGGCCGAGGCGCTCGCGTGAAAACGGCGTCCGCTCGCCGGTGCCCTGGATCTCCACGATCTGGCCCGTATCGGTGGCGACGAGGTTCATGTCGACTTCGGCGCGCGAGTCCTCGGCGTAATCGAGGTCCAGCAGCTCGGCGCCGTCGACCACGCCCATGGACACCGCGGCGACCTGCCCGGTGAGCGGCAGACGCGCGATCTTGCCGGCCTCGACCCACGCCATGAGGGCGTCATGGAGCGCCACCCAGGCGCCCGTGATGCTCGCCGTGCGCGTGCCGCCGTCGGCCTGGATCACATCGCAGTCGACCGTGACGGTGTACTCGCCGAGCGCTCGCATGTTGGTCACGGTGCGCAGGCTGCGGCCGATCAGGCGCTCGATCTCCATCGAACGGCCCTTGCGCGAGCCCGTCTCGCGCTTGCTGCGGCGGTTGGTCGACGCCGGCAGCATGGCGTACTCCGCCGTCACCCAGCCCTGACGGCTTGCGCGGCGCCAGGCGGGAAGGCCCTCCTCGATGGTAGCGGCACACAGCACGCGGGTATCGCCGAACTCGACGAGGCACGAGCCGAGCGCGTGCTTCATGACCTCGCGCGTCAGCCTGACCGGACGCAGGGCGCCGGCAGCGCGCCCGTTTGCGCGCTTGATCTCGATATGGTCCATAGGTCGTCTACTCCTCTGCTGTGAATCTCAATGGGTCAGGTGGGGACGTGTTCCGTCCAACCCATTTTGGGTCAGATGGGGACGTGTTCCATCCAACCCATATGGATAGGTGGAGCACATCTGATCGCACCACATGGGTTGAGCAGAACACGTCCCCACCTGACCCATGGGATGGGCCGAGCACGTCCCTGCCCAACCGCGTTAGTAGCGATCGAGCTCGTCCAAGCTGATGTGCTCGATGCTTTTGAGCGGCTGGCCGAAGATGAAGCTGCCGGCCGCCGCGAACTCGGCGATGTTGTCCGACGTCGTCGCAAAGCGATGCGCGGGCACCGCGTCCTCGCCGGCAAGCTGCTCGCGGCGCACGAGGATGTCCGTGAGCTCACGCGTGGTCTCCTCCGCCGACGACACCACGCGCACGTCGGGACCGAGCGCATGGCGGATGGGGTTCACGAGCAGCGGGAAGTGCGTGCAGCCCAGAACCACCGTGTCAACCTGGGCGTTGGACTCGATGATCGGCTTGAGTGTGCGTTCCACCTCGGCGCGGTTCTCAGGCGTGTCGAACACGTCGCCGTCCTGAAGCCAGCGCTCCTGCAGGTGCGCGCCGGTCGCCAGCTCGTTCTCCACGATCTCGACGAAGCTCGGGGCAGGGCAACCGTAAACCGAAACGCCCGCATCCAGATCGCGAATCGCCCGCGTGTAAGCGCCAGAGCGAACCGTGAGCTCGGTGGCGAGCACGCCGACCTTGCGCGTGCGCGTGCTGTTGATGGCAGCGCGGGCACCGGGCGCGATGACGCCGATGACCGGAATGGGAAGCAGCTGCTGAGCGATGCGCAGGCCGGCAGCCGTCGCGGTGTTGCAGGCGATGACCATGATCTTGACGTCGTGGGCGGCAAGCCAGCGGCCCGCCTGCAGCACGAAGGAGCGGACCTCGCTTTCGGTGCGCACGCCGTAGGGGCAGCGCTTGGTGTCGCCCACGTAGTAGATGGACTCGTGCGGCAGCGACGTGGCTATAGAGCGCGCTACGGTCAGGCCGCCGAGGCCGGAGTCGAACACGCCGATGGGCCTGCTATCCCCTTGAGCTGTCATCTCTTCCAACGTCCCTTCCTATGCGAGCGCCGCGAGCAGGCAGCGCATCCCCTGAACCCAACCGTCGACGATGCGCCCGCGCGTGACGAACGCGTTGTCGTGGGAGGCCAAGAACTCCTCGGCCGTCGGGTTCTTAAGACCATTCTCGACCAAGAAGAACGTATCCACGTAATCTGCCATGAGAAAATCGGACGTCGCGTCGCCGATGGCGAGCGTCTGGGCGAGGTCGATGCCGCGCAGCTCGCAGAAGCGCTCGATGCCGCGACCCTTGTTGAGGCCGCGCGGCATGATGTTGAAGGCGCGGCCCTTGACGCCCTCGGGTAGCTTGAGGGTGGTGGGTGCGGAGATGTAGTTGAGGTAGCCGTTGTCGCCCCAGTCGAGCTCGGCGCCGGATGCGCGGATGATGTCCCACGCTTCCTCATCGGGAATCTCGCCGCGCAGGCCGACGGTGACCTCGCGGTGCTTGTAGCCGGTCGACATATCGTTGTGGTACTCGAGCAGGCCGGGCCAGCGGTTGGAGAACTCGTCGAGGATGCCCGTGGCCTCGATGCACTCGTGCGGCGAATAGCCCCAGATGGGGTTGTAGGGCATGTCGGCGCAGAAGTACTCCCAGCGCGAATCGCTGCGGTCGAGCATGAGCAGGCCGCCCATCTCGCCGAT
>CASEEY010000155.1 GCA_949287055.1 uncultured Collinsella sp. | reverse complement strand
CGGCGCCGTGCTTCTCGTCTACCATGGGCGAGAAGCCCGGCGCGCCCGCGCCCGTCACATGCAGAGAAGGGGGCCCACCATGGGACTGTTCGACAAGATTCGCAGCAAGATCTCCTCGTCCGAGGGCAAGACCGAGCTTCCGTCCGCCACGTTCGCCACGCGCCCCGACGTGGTCTACGCGCCCGTCTCGGGCATGCTCGTGAGCCTCAAGGAGGTCAAGGACGAGGTCCTGCCCATCGCCCTGCTCGGCGACGGCTACGGCATCCTGCCCACCACCAACAACGGCGTCGTCTACGCGCCGGTCAGCGGCGTGATCGGCGCTACCACGATGACCAACCACTCGATCGTCATCGCGGCCGAGGGCGGCATGGAGGTCCTGATCCACATCGGCATCGGCACCGTCAACATGGGCGGCAAGGGCTTCTCGCGCTGCGTGGAGACCGGTGACACGGTGCGCGCCGGCCAGCCGATCATGACCTTCAACGACGACTCCATCAAGCAGGCCGGCTACGAGGACGTGGTCTGCTGCACGATCTCCAACCCCGACGCGTTCTCGCAAATCGATCACGTGGGCGACACGAGCACCCTGCTCGATGGTCGTCCGCTGGTCAAGATCGGCGACCCGCTCCTCGTGGCGCGCCGCGCGTAGGCGGTTCCGCGCCGCGTCCGGGAATCGCCGCCGTTGTCACGGGCGGCTCTAGAAAACGCCGCCCTTGGCTTGCCAGCGTCTAAGAATCGGCGCCCTTGGCTCGCCAACGTCTAAGAATCGGCGCCCTTGCATCGATGCGAGGGCGCCGTTCATGACAAGGGCGCCGTTTCCTAGAAGTAGCCAGGACAAGCCCTGCTTTTCCTAGAGCCAGCCCTGACAAGGGCGGCAATTCCCGGAGCGGCGGGCGACAAGGGCGGCGATTCCCGGATCCACATCCGACAAGCCCCCACATTCCCGGACCGCCTGCGCAAAAAGGGCCAGCACCCGTGAGAGTGCCGGCCCCGCTGCGTGCGTATGGGCTTGGAGCTATGCGTCCTTCTCGCCTGCGAGGGAGGCGTAGAACGTGGCGTGATCGAAGACGTCCTTGATGGTCTGGCCGTTGACGAAGGGGAGCGCCAGGAACTCGTCGACGGTGGGGACGAGCTCGGAGCAGTCGACGAAGTGGTTCTTCTCGTTGCGACGGCTCGTGTCCTGCGCGCGCCAGGACTCATAGTTGCAATCCGTGAGGTAATAGACGCTGGAACCGATCTTCATGTAGACGGAGTGATTGCAATGCAGGTACTCGACCAGACCCTCGTAGTTGATGTCGAGAGCCTCGGCTGCCTTCTTTCCCATGGCGATCCCCTTTCGTCGGAGGCCAATCGGACGTTAGTGAGAGTGTAACCCGCGCGGCGGACAGTTATGCGCACGTTTGCTGAATGTTAGGCGAGCGTCGGCCGAGCGGTCAGCGGGCGGTGCCGAGAAGAACGCGCTCCAGCTCGTCGGGCGTGTCCACGAAGGTGGTCGCCCCGGCGGCGAGAAGCTCGTCCACGCTGCGGAATCCCCAGGTGCAGCTCACGCACGGGCAGCCTACGTTGGCCGCGGTCTGGACGTCCACCTCGGAGTCACCGATGTAGACAAGGCTGTCGCGTGTGGCACCCATCCGCTCGAGGGCCGCCTCCACCATGTCCGGCGCGGGCTTCTTGCGGATGCCCGCGGCCTCGTTCTCGCCGAGAACCGTGTCGAAGGCGCCGGGGAACTGGCGCGCGATAAGCTCCTGCACGGCAAAGTCACCCTTGTTGGAGACCACCGCCAGGCGCACGCCGGCCGCACGCAGGTGGGCCAGGAGCTCGGGGATGCCGGGGTAGGGGCCGGTGTGGTCCTCGCAGTGGGCGGCGTAGTGTGCGCAGAAGTCCTCGTAGACGGCGTCCTGCTCTGCGGTGCTGGTGCCGGCGGGCACGGCGCGCTCGATGAGCTTGCGAATGCCGTTGCCCACGAAGCGGCGGACGTCGTCGAGGGAGTGGGGCGGCATGTGGTGCGCGGTGAGCGCGGCATTGGTGGAGAGGTGCAGGTCCTCGAGGGTGTTGAGCAAGGTTCCGTCGAGGTCGAAGACCGCGGTCTGGTATGCGGGCATGGGTGCTCCTTCGGTTTGGCCGGCGTAAGGGTAGCACGTCCGGGCCGCGGCGGCGGGTTCTTCTCGCCCCGTTGCGGAGGTTATGCGACATCCGCGAGGTTATGCGACGTCACCGAGGTTATGCGCGCAGCTGCGTCTTCTATATCCGCAGCTAAAGGAGCTGCCGAGAAGAACCCTCCGCTCGCACCGCGCCGCATAACCTCGACGATGCCGCATAACCTACGAGCGATCGCCGGGCGTCTGCCCCCTGTCATAGTCGACCTTGAGGTCATGTGGCGCCGCGCCGTCCAGCCCATAGAAGAGGTCGGTCAGCGGCACACCCAACCCATCCGCGATCTTGACCAGTAGATCGAGCGACGGATTGGCGCCGCCGGCAAGCAAACGGTTGATGTTGCCACGATCCTTGGAGATCATCCGCGCGAGACCGCTCTGGGTGAGCTCGTTGCGGTCGAGCTGCACCTTGATGTTTTGGCCCACTCGCCAGCGGATGAATTTGTACGGTTCTGCATGTTCCATGCGCCCATGCTATGGGCCACCTGAGACACGCCTGTCGATTAAAACCTACAAGTCGAGTGTTCTGCGCTAGACTAACTGTTGGATATAACCGACAAATTGGCGGAAGCTATGAAAGAGCAGGTCACAATTCAGATGCCTTCGCGCCGAGAGGCGCCGGTGCACGTGTGACCAGGCTCGAGGACATACGCCCGGGCGCCCGGCTCCGTGGCGTCGTGGGGGATGCTCCCGTTACGGCGGTTGCTGTCACGTGGCACGGCAACATGGCGCTCACGCTTACCTATCGGACCGAGGAAGGCAGCCTCGGGGAGACCATGCTGTTCCGTCAGGACGAGCAGCGCCTCTCGTTCGAGGGTGCTTCCTCCTGGAGCTTCGACGCAAGCGCGGACGACCTCAAGCTCGCCTCCGAGGCCTACCGTATCCGTCTGGCGCACCTGTTCGATCCCTACTTGGCGGTGCGCACCTCTGCCATAGACCCGCTTCCGCACCAGATCTCTGCGGTCTACAAGGACATGCTTCCCAAGATGCCGCTGCGCTTCGTCCTCGCGGACGACCCCGGCGCGGGCAAGACCATCATGACGGGGCTGCTCATCAAGGAGATGATGACCCGCGGCGACCTCAGGCGCTGCCTGATCGTCAGCCCCGGCAACCTCGTCGAGCAATGGCAAGACGAGCTGCACCGCAAGTTCGGTCTCACGTTCACGATCCTCACCAACGACCTGCTCGAGGCTTCCGCCACGCGCAACGCCTTCGCCGAGCATGACCTCTGCATCGCACGTCTGGACAAGCTGTCGAGAAACGACGACGTGCAGGCGCTGCTCAAGGCGACGAGCTGGGATCTCATCGTCTGCGACGAGGCTCACAAGATGAGCGCCACGGTATTCGGCGGCGAGGTCAAGTACACCAAGCGCTATCTGCTCGGAAAGCTTCTCGGTACCATCACGGAGAACCTGCTGCTGCTCACCAACTACTATCATGGATACAGCCCTGAGACATCCAACGGAAGCGGTCAGGCACTCGGCTTCGACTATGGCGGATATCCTTCAGCGCGCACCTTCACTCTTGGTGTAAACATCAACTTCTAATCGAAGAAAGCCATGTTAAAGAACATCAAATATATTATAGCTTCTGCCGCGGCAGTATTCATGCTCGGCTCATGCCAGGACTTCCTGAACA
>CASEEY010000154.1 GCA_949287055.1 uncultured Collinsella sp. | reverse complement strand
GGCAGCGACCTTGACGCGGCCACGCAGCAGCAGCTGACCCACGGCTCGCGCATGACGGAGCTGCTCAAGCAGTCGCGCTTCAAGCCGTTCGACGTGGCCGAGCAGGTTCTCGTGCTGTTCGCCGGCAACAAGGGCTTCCTGGACGATCTGCCCCTGTCGCAGGTGCTCGAGTTCCGCGACGGGCTCGTCAGCTACGCGAACAGCAGCTACGGGCGACTCCTCGAGCGCGTGCGCTCCGAGAAGATCGCTGGCGACCTGGACGAGCAGCTCATGCAGATGATTTCCGACTACAAGGCGGATTTCGTCGGCAAGCATGCCGCCCAGGCCGTCGAGGACGGCTCTGATTCCGAGGAGAACTAAGCTCCATGGCCAACCTTCGCGAAATCAAAAAGCGAATCACTTCGGTCACGAGCACCAAGCAGATTACGCGCACGATGGAGATGGTCTCGACGGCCAAGATCCGTCGTGCGCTCGATCGCGCCTACGGCGCCGAGCCGTACAAGAAGGCGCTGACCGACGTCATGCTCACGGTCGCCCAGGACACCGAGGCGGCCGGTGACGCCCCGCTGCTGCATAAGCACGACCGCGAGCAGAACTTGCTCGTGGTGGCGATCGCATCCGACCGTGGCCTTGCCGGCGGCTTCAACGTGCTCGTCGAGCGCGAGACCGACAAGATCGTGTCCGCGTGCGCGCGCCGCGGCGTCGCCTGCGAGATCATCACCTGCGGTCGCAAGGTGAGCGACTACTTCGCGTCGCGCCCCAACCGCATCATGCATTTCGAGGGCACCTCGGCCGAGCCGACGCTCGAGCAGGCCCGCATGATCGCGAGCTACATCTGCGACGGCTACGCCCAGGGCACTATCGACCGCGTCGAGGTCGTGTACCACCACGCGCGCAACCGCGTGGATCAGGAGCTGCGCGTCGAGCGCCTGCTCCCGCTGGACACCGAGGCGGTCGCGCTGGCGCGCGGCCCGCGCCGCAACGAGAGCGATGCGCCCGAGCGCATCTCGTCGTCGTTCAGCTTCGTGCCCTCCGCGGCGCACGTGCTGGGCGGTTTGGTCCCCTCGTACGTGCTGACCGTCATCCATCAGGCGCTGATCGATTCCGCCGCCTCCGAGCAGGGTGCGCGCCGCAAGGCGATGCACTCCGCGACCGAGAACGCGACGGCGATCGTCGCGACCCTGAATCGTACCTATAACCGTGTTCGCCAGGCTTCCATCACCACCGAGATCAACGAGATCGTGGGCGGAGCCTCTGCATTGGAGGAGTAGCAATGGCTTCGAGCACCGACATGAACGACATCAAGGATGCCGTCTCCCACCACACTGCAGGCGAGGGGCGCATCGTCCGCATCGTCGGCCCGGTCGTCGACGTCAAGTTCGAAGGCCAGGTCCCCGCGATCTACAACGCGCTGACCGTCGAGGCCGAGACCCCCATGGGCCATGTGAGCACCGTCCTCGAGGTTGAAAGCCAGCTTCCCGGCGGCGTGGTCCGCACGGTCGCCATGACCTCGACCGACGGCCTGACGCGCGGCATTCCCGCCATCGACACCGGCGAGCCCATGCAGATGCCCGTCGGCCCGGGCACGCTCGGCCGCATCTGGAACGTGCTGGGCAAGCCCGTCGACGGCAAGCCCATGCCCGAGATCGAGGAGTACTATCCCATCCACCACGCGGCTCCGCACTTTGACGAGCTGACGACCAAGACCGAGATCTTCGAGACCGGCATCAAGGCGGTCGACCTGCTCGAGCCCTACATCCGTGGCGGCAAGACCGGCCTGTTCGGCGGCGCCGGCGTGGGCAAGACGGTGCTCATCCAGGAGCTCATCAACAACCTGGCGCAGGAGCATAACGGCACCTCGGTCTTCACGGGCGTCGGCGAGCGCACCCGCGAGGGCACCGACCTGTACCTCGAGATGAGCGAGTCGGGCGTCATCGACAAGACCTGCCTGGTCTACGGCCAGATGAACGAGCCGCCCGGAGCGCGTCTGCGCATCGGTCTGGCCGGCCTCACCACGGCTGAGTACTTCCGCGATCGCGGCCAGGACGTGCTGCTGTTCATCGACAACATCTTCCGCTTCTCCCAGGCCGGCTCCGAGGTCTCGGCCCTGCTCGGCCGCATGCCGTCCGCCGTCGGCTACCAGCCCACGCTGGCGACCGAGATGGGCGACCTGCAGGAGCGCATCACCTCCACCAAGACCGGCTCGATCACCTCGGTCCAGGCCGTCTACGTGCCTGCCGACGACCTGACCGACCCGGCTCCTGCGACCACCTTCACGCACCTCGACGCCCAGACGGTCCTGTCGCGTTCCATCGCGGCGCTCGGCCTGTACCCGGCCATCGACCCGCTGGCGTCCTCGTCCGACGCGCTCGACCCCTCCATCGTGGGCGAGGAGCACTACCGCGTCGCCGTCAAGGTCCAGGAGATCCTCCAGGAGTACTCCGACCTTCAGGACATCATCGCCATCCTCGGTATGGACGAGCTGTCCGAGGAGCAGCGCCTCACCGTCGACCGCGCGCGCAAGCTGCAGCAGTTCCTGTCCCAGTCCTTCCACGTGGCCGAGAAGTTCACGGGCAACCCCGGCGTGTACCTCCACATCGAGGATACCGTCCGCTCCTTTGCCGCCATCGTCGACGGCGAGTGCGACGACCTGCCCGAGCAGGCCTTCCGCTACGCTGGCACGATCGACGACGTGCGCGAGCGCGCCGCCAAGATGGGGGCGTAGCACATGGCCATGCAGCTGCGGATCGTCTGCCCCGAAACCAGCGCCTACGAGGGCGAGGCGGCGTTTGTCGCCCTGCCGTCGACCGACGGTGAGCTCGGCGTCGCCGCGCGCCATGCGAGCGAGATCTGCACGCTCGGTTCCGGCTACATCCGCGTGAGCGATACCGCCATGGGCACGATCGACCACCGCTTCGCGGTGAGCGGCGGCTATGCCCAGATCGCCGATGACGAGGTCATCGTGCTCGCTGAGCGCGCTGCCGACGTGGACGCGGTCGACGTCGCTCGGGTTCAAGCTAAACTTCAAGGTTTTGAAGACCAGTTGAGCGTTTTGTCAGAGAACGATGCACGCCGTGCGTACCTCTATAATGAAATCGCATGGTGCAGGCTGCTGCTCGACGCGCAGACGTCATAGCGCGCGGGAGCGGTCGCAGGGTTTTCATCATGCCCGGGGATGCACAGTTCCCGGGCATGTTCATATCGAAGGGGATCACGCTTGGATATCATTCGCGTTGAAGGTGGACATGCCCTCGCCGGCAGCGTCTGCGTATCGGGCGCCAAGAACTCCGCGCTCAAGTTGATGGCCGCGACCCTGCTGGCCCCGGGCGTCACGACGCTCCAGAACGTGCCCAACATCTCCGACGTGCACGTCATGGGCAAGGTGCTCAAGCGCATGGGCGCGACCATCGAGGTCGCCGACGAGCACAGCCTGGTGATCGATACCTCCAACGTCGACTCCTGGGAGGCTCCCTACGAGCTCGTCGCCAAGATGCGCGCCTCGACGGCGGTCATGGGCCCGCTGCTCGGCCGCTTCGGCCGCGCGAAGATCGCCATGCCCGGCGGCTGCAACCTCGGTGCCCGCAAGATCGATATGCATATCCTGGGCCTCGAGGCCCTCGGCGTGAAGTTCGATACCGACCACGGCTACATCCATGCCGATGCCTCCGACGGCCTGACCGGCGCCAACGTCACGCTCGAGTTCGCGAGCGTCGGCGCCACCGAGAACCTCATCATGGCGGCCGTGCGCGCCTGCGGGACCACGGTGATCGACAACGCCGCCCGCGAGCCCGAAATCATCGATCTGGCGAACATGCTCAATTCGATGGGCGCCAAGATCGT
>CASEEY010000153.1 GCA_949287055.1 uncultured Collinsella sp. | reverse complement strand
GCCTCCGCAACCGGCGCCGTTGCCGGCGTCGCTCCCCCGGCCGGCCTTTCTGCAGGTGCCGTTCCTGTTGCTGACCCTGCTGCCGACGCCGCTCCTGTTGCCGGCGCTGTGGCAGACGTCGCCCCCGCTGCCGGAGCCGCGGCGGGCGCAACTCCCGTCGCAGGTGCCGCAGCGGTCGCTGCGCCTGTTGCCGGAGCCGCGGCGGATGTCACTCCAGCCGCTGACGCCGCGGCGGGCGGCGTCGGAGCCTGCCCGGCGACGTAGGTGGACCGCTGCGGCACGCCCTCGGGCAGCGGCGCCGAGGAGACGCCCCACCGGTTCACCTCAAAGCGGCAGAACCACTGGCCCGCCGCATTCAAGAAGATGAGCTGTACCGCGGTAGAGACAACAGCGCCCGCGAACGCGATGGCCAGAAACACGATGACGCCGACGACCACGATTCCCGGGCCGACCCCCATGAGCAGGCGGCTCACCACCTCGTTGCTGCTCGCGTGCGCCCCCATCGCCAAGCCCATGACGCCGCCGAACACCGCAACGCTGCCCAAAGCCGTGGCGAACAGCGAGTACGCCGCATTGACCAAGCTCCCGATAAGCGAGATGAGGTAGAGGTGCAAAAAGCCCTTCGGGTCGCGCGCGACCATCTGGAACAGTCGGTCCAACCGCCACCCGGCCGAGAAGCCGTCGTACAACGTCGCGCGCATCATGGCTGCGGCCGTGAAAGTCCCCATGAACGAATCGAGCACCAGCATGATGAGCGCCGTGAACACCGACGACTCGCGCGCCACGTCGACCAGCGATCCGGTAAACAGGCTGACGGCCGCCGGGAACAGCGCGGCCGAATACCAGCCGCCTGTGATCAACAGGTTGACCAGCGCAAGCGCCAGCCCCAAGGTCAGGCTGATCAGAAACGCGATACCACCCGTCATCAGCACTTTTCCGTAGTCGACGCCGCGCTGCTTGGGTGCCGCATCCACGCCCCACGCCGTCAGGCGCGCCCATTCGAGCCCGTAGCCCAAGATGGCGATCTGTCCAAGAATGGGAATCCAGCCCACAAGCGCAAGGACCAGCACCGGTTTGATCCAGCCTTTGTCTCGAGTGAGCATCTTCCATGAGGTCGTGAAGCCCAGCTGCTGCGCGTACATGCCGTTCTCCTTGTAAGGCGCCGGCCACAGGGGCGTTCGGCGCGTCATATCCTGTTACATCAGCAGTGTATCCGGACGGGCACGGCGCTCGTCGCTCGTATGCACAATTAAGCGGACTTTAAGCGGCGCCGAGGCGGCGTTGGTCGATATAGCTGCCGACGGATATGGACGGCATGCCGATTTGACCTGCTCGCACCTCACAATTTCTCAAAGAGTTGAGATTCATGCTTGCGTCGGGGCGCGGTTACGGTACAATTGCCTGTGCATTTCACGGAGAGTTGTCCGAGTGGCCGAAGGAGCACGATTGGAAATCGTGTAGGCGCCAAAAGCGTCTCCAGGGTTCAAATCCCTGACTCTCCGCCAGCATCCTCTCATGGCGCGCCTTCGGACGCGCCATGTTTCACTCCATGCGGAGGAGTGGCAGAGTGGTTGAATGCGGCGGTCTCGAAAACCGTTTACCCGGTAACCCGGGTACGAGGGTTCGAATCCCTCCTCCTCCGCCATTTTAGCCTTTCAACAACTCAATAGCCTTTCTTTCCGAGCTCCTTGCTGCCGCGCGCAGGAGGGATTCGAACCCGCAGGGCCGCATGCTGCGCAAAGCGCGCGAGCGTCTTTGCCAGCATGGGTCGCAAGGAGGCCGCAGGCCTCCGCAGCGGGAGGCCGCCTGCGGAGCAGGCGGCCGACATCCCTCCTCCTCCGCCATTTTAGCCTTTCGACAACGCAATACTTTGCCGACCGAACCCCTCGCTGCGGCATGCAGCGCCGAGTGGGCGCGTCGCACCGCTGCGCCTCACATGCATCGCGCTTTCATCTGCATCCGTTATACTGGTGGAACCTATTGTCTTAGCAAGACACCTCTGAATGGAGCGCCCATGATCCCGACCATTATCGGCATCGTTGTCGTCATCGCCATCATCTGCGCGATCGCCGGCATCTATAACAACATGGTCACGCTGCGCAACCGCATCGACAACGCGTGGCAGAACATCGACACGCAGCTGCAGCGCCGCAACGACCTTATCCCCAACCTGGTGGAGACGGTCAAGGGCTATGCCGCCCACGAAAAGGAGGCGCTCGCGGCCGTGACCAACGCGCGCAACAACGCCGTTGCCGCCACCACCCCCGAAGACAAGATGGCCGCCGATGGCATGCTCACCGGCGCGCTGCGTCAGCTGTTCGCCGTGGCCGAGGCGTACCCCGATCTCAAGGCCAACACGAACTTCATCCAGCTGCAGACCTCGCTTGAGGACACCGAGAACAAGGTCTCCTACGCGCGTCAGAGCTACAACGACTGCGTGCTCAACTACAACAACGCCATCCAGACCTTCCCCGGCGTCATCTTCGCCGGCATTTTCCAGTTCAAGGAGCGCTCGGGCTTCGAGGCCGAAGAGGCCGCCCGCGCCGTGCCGGAGGTCAAGTTCTAAGAACTCCGCTCAACAGGCATTTTGTTACTTCGGTACCGCCCTGGCGAGCATCGCCTGGGCGGTACCCCCGTTTAGGGGACGGATTTGCGGCGACCCGCCGAGTAGTCCCAAAATGCGCAAGCTCCTGACCAGCGCTTTTGGTGGCGGTAAAACCCTGTCTACTCGAGGTGTCCTCGCAAAACCGTCTTCTAAACGAGGGTAGTGGTTTTGGGAGACCGTCGGTGTCCGAAAAGTACGGGGACCGAGGCCGCCGGGGGGCCTGAAAAGCATGGGGTTGGGGGCGCGTAGCGCCCCCAACCCCCTGCCGCCTCAGTACCCGAGAGCCTGGAGCGCGAACATCACGACGGTGAGCACCGTGATGATGACGATGGTCGCCCAGGTGAGCACGTTCCATACGCGCCCGTTGCGGTATTCGCCCATGATGTGACGATCCTGGGCGATAAACAGCAGGAACACCAGCAGGACCGGCAGCAGGACACCATTGATAACCTGCGCGCTCATCATGATCTGGAACAGGTTGACACCCGGCATGATCACCAGCAGCGCCGAGGCGACCACGATCGCCGTGATGATGCCGCGGTAGACCGGCGCTTCCTCCCAGCTTCGGTCCGCGCCGCGCTCCCAGCCAAACGCCTCGCAGATCGCACTCGACGTCACGCCGGGCAGCACGCACGCAGCCAGAAAACTCGCCGCGACCAAGCCTGACGCAAACAGCACCGTCGAGAACTGTCCCGCGATCGGCTCGAGCGCACGTGCCGCGTCGGCAGCGTCCGACACCTGCACGCCCTCCGGATAGAGCACCGCGCCGGTCGTCACCACGATGAACCAAGCAACCGCGCATGCGATCACCGAGCCCGAAGCGGTATCGATACGCTGCAGCACGATGCCGCTCTCGTCGATGTTCTTGTCCACCACGTTGTTCTGCGCCAAAAACACCATCCACGGCGCGATCGTGGTACCGATGGTCGCCACGAGCAGGCTCACGTACTCGGGCTCCGGCACGACATGGGGCGAGACCGTCGCCGCGGCCACCTCTCCCCAATCGGGGCCGGCCAGAAACGCCGCCACGATATAGGTCACGAAGACGCAGCTCACCATGAGCAGCACCTTCTCGATGCGCTGGAAGCTGCCCGACATGGTAAGCAGCCAGATAGCCAGGCCCACAAGCGGCACGGATACCGTCGCCGGCACGCCGAACAGCGCGAGGCCGCTTGCGATGCCCGCAAACTCCGAGATCGTCACCGCCGTGTTGGCCACCAGCAGCGCGCCCATCGCCAGCGCGCTCTTGCGCACACCGAACCGCTCGCGGATAAGCGAGGCAAACCCCTTACCCGTCACACAGCCGCAGCGCGCTGCGGTCTCCTGCACCACGATGAGCA
>CASEEY010000152.1 GCA_949287055.1 uncultured Collinsella sp. | reverse complement strand
GTCGCCGCCCTGCGCCGAGCAGTCTCCCGCCAGAAGGGCGCGGATGTCGCCGCCGCTCCTGCTCGCGAGCATGCGCTCGACGAGCTCGTCGTCGCCCATGTCGCCCGGAGAAGCCTCGCGCGCCGCGTCGCCCAGGCGCGGCTGCGAAGAACGCGCCTCCGGCTCGATCCAGGCGCGGTACGCCCGCTCAACCACGTCGGGGTTCGCGTTCACCGCGCCGCGCCCCTCGAAGACGCTCCCCGTCACCGTGAAGTACCGGTCGTGGTCGTACATCTCCACCACGCGCCCGCCGGGCTGCCCCTTGCGCGAGCGTTGCGCCCAGTCGGGCTTCGCGCCCCGGAAGATCAGGTGCAGCCCGTCGCCCGAGGGGGACACCTCGGTGTAGGTGCCCGCCTCCTCGACCACCCAGCGGTACGCAGAATCGAGGACGCCGCCCTCGATCACGTGGTCGAGGTCGAGCCCGGTGTAGGCGCGGTCGGGCCCGAACACGAACCCCACGCCGTCGCAGCGCCAGCGGCCGACGGCCGCCACGGCCTCCTCGAAGGTCGCCCAGGTCGCCGGGTCTGTGCTCTTGGCCATGCGCCCGTTCGCCGCGCACACCGGGAGCTTCGTTGTCTTGCCGTTGCGCTCCTCGCGCCGCCAGCACACCCAGCGTGCCTCGGCCTTGAGCTCCGCAGGGACGCGTGCCAGCGCGTCGGCGAGGGAGCCCGTCCCGCATGGGCTACTCGCGGCCTTCTCCGTCATCCGAGGCCCCCTTCTTCGCGTTCTTGAAGATCACGTCGCGGCAGATGCGCCAGCGACCGTTCACCTTGTCGGCGGGGATCCGCCCCTCGCGTATGCCGCGCGTGATGGATCCCTCGTGCTCGCCCGTCACGTCGGCGAGCTGCTTGGGGGTCATGAAGTACGGCAGCTCCTCGAAACTCATCTCTCGCTCCTTCTCGTCTGATTTGCCTCTGGACCGTACGCACGGCTCCGTCTCGTCTGTCACGAAGTGGCACGTTTCGTCGCCGTGCAGCGGTAGAATATCACAGGAATTGTCAACAAGTGAGATTATTTGCAAGATTTGAGTTAGAATGACCCTATGCAATTGAACGGCTTGTCAAGTAGTGATAGAATCTGTAGCGAAGCGTAACAACGCAAACAGGACGGCGGCGGACGCCGCTCCACAAGTTGCACACATCTCGAGAAAGGCGGACGCCATGGCAAGCAACCTCTTAGAGCTCCGCAAGGCGGCGGGCTACAAGAACGCCAACGACTTCGCCGAGGCGCACGGGATACCCGCCTCCACCTACGCGCGCTACGAGTCCAACCCCGACAAGATCCCCATGGACCGCGCCTGGCAGCTCGCGGACATCCTCGGCACCACCATCGACGCCATCGTCGGCCGCAAGGCCCCGGCGCCGGGCACCGCGCGCGGCGAGGTGCAGCTCGAGTACGACGGGCTCACGCCCGAGGCGCGGCAGCTCGCCGACGAGTTCCGCGAGTTCGTGCTCATGAAGGACGAGAAGATCCGCGCACGCCGCCGCCGCGAGGAGGAGCGCCCCTACGAGGCGCTCTGCTACCAGTACGAGCAGCAGATGCTCTCCGAGCTGCGCGACGGCGCCGCCTTCGGCGAGCTCGTCGCGTTCGACAGCGCCGAGGCCGCGCGCACAACCTTCGAGTCCTTCCTCCGGGAGCAGGCGGCGAAGAAGCGCGGCAGGCTCTCCACCAAGGCGCAGAAGATCGTCGACGACCAGGTCATCGGGAAGATCATGGCGGCCTACGACCGCACCCACGGCGAGTTCGACCTCGACGGCATGCAGGTGCTGTGGAGCTCCGTCGACCACGGCATCATGGTCGAGTACGACTCCGAGGCAAACGGGAGGGACGGTGATGCGAAGGCATAGAAGGAGAAACAGGTGGGCCCGCGGGAGCTGGCACTCCCACGGGCCCGGCGTCCGGTCCAGAGGCAAATCCAGAAGGGACGGTGACAGTATATGTCATCACTCGTACCCGCCCAAACCCCCTACAAGGCCATCAGCGGCAAAAGAACACTCCAGAGGCTCCGCCGCGAGGCGGGCTACCGCTCCGCGAAGGAGTTCGCCGAGGCGCTCGGCATCCCCGGCTCAACCTACGCGCGCTACGAGCGCGCCGGAGACGGCGCCGACTGCGGCATCCCGCTGCCGGCGGCGTGGCAGATCGCGGACAAGCTGGGCTGCTCCATCGACCTCGTCATCGGCCGCGAGGACATCGACGCGCCCGAGCCCGAGGGAATCCAGCCCCGCTACGACGCCCTCAGCCCCGAGGGCCGCGCCCTCGTTGACAGCTACCTCTCCTACGTGGAGCTCGGCGAGCGCGCCGCCCGCTCCCAGGGCAGGAGGTGAGCGACATGGCCAAGACCGAGAAGAACCTCAAGGTCGTTTCTTTCAACCTCACGGACGGCTCCGGGAACGAGGTCCCTGCCGTCGCCCTCGTCGCCGCCCCGGGCGAGGCCCTGCGCCTCGACGAGCCCTGGCAGCGCGAGCTCGCCCGCGATCTCGAGTGGCACTACCGCCCGCCCTACGTCGTTGTCCAGGAAGGGGGCGAGTGAGCATGGCGAACGTGGAGGGAGGCGGCTACATCGTTCAGCGCGACAAGAGCAAGCCGAAGAGTAAGTGCCGCAAGTGGGAGCTCCGCGTGCCCACCGGGCTCGACCCGAGAACGGGAAAGTACAAAACCAAGTCGCGACGCTTCAACGGAACCTACACGGAGGCGAAGAAGGCGCTCCGGGAGTTCGTGGACGAGATCGAGCACGACTCAGTTCAGGGGAGGACGTCCTACACGTTCGAGGAGTACTGCGAGCGCTTCCTCGAGCGCCGCGCCCTCGGCAAGGAGGTTGCCGAGACCACGCAGAAGCGCCAGAGGTGGCAGTTCAAGGCAGCATGCCGCCACATCGGCAAGGCGAACCTCGCCTCCATCACCCCGGCGATGCTCGACGACATGTACATCGCCATGCTCAAGGGCGACACGCTCTCCGGCAAGCCCTCGAGCGGCAGCTACGTCAACCAGATCCACGACAACATAACGCTCGTGTTCGAGCAGGCAAAGAAGGAGGGGATTCTCGTGAAGAACCCGTGCGACGCCGCCAACCCGCCCAAGATGGACACCAAGGAGAAGCGCGCCCTCAACCCCGACCGCGCCCATGTGTTCATCGCCATGCTCGACGAGAAGGACGACCGCGAGTGCGCCTACCTGCTCGCTATCACCATGGGGCTGCGCCGTGGCGAGATCTGCGGGCTGTCGTGGGGCGACATCGACTTCGAGCGCGGCATCGTCGACATCAGCCACTCCTACGACACCCTGGGCAACCTCAAGGAGACCAAGACCAAGGCGGGCATGCGCCTGCTGCCCCTGCCCGAAAACGTGGCGGAGGCGCTCAAGGAGCACAAGAAGGCGCAGAAGGCGCGCTACGACCGCACGAACCAGTGGCGCAAGCCGCACGAGGGCTACATCGAGCAGACCGACGAGTCGCCCGTTATCTCGGACAACACCGGCAGCCGCGTGCTGCCCAGCAGCCTGAGCCGTTGGTGGACCGAGGACCGCGTGAAGTACGGCCTCGATGACTGGTGCCTCCATGAGCTCCGGCACACCTACCTCACCATGCTCGCCCTCTCGGGCGTGCACCCGAAGGTTATGCAGGAGCTCGCCGGCCACTACAGCTCCCAGATCACCATGGACATCTACACGCACGTGAACATGGACGCCAAGCGCGACGCCGTGGCGGCCGTCTCGAAGGCGTTCGCGTGATGGCCGGCAGCGCCCGCAAGACCGGCCCTTACGTGGCAGGGATTCGTCGCGGTATAATTTGTGGCAGATTAGTGGCAGGAGCGTCGAAGATGAAACCCGCCCGATGAGAAACACCAACCCTGACCTGCGGAGATGGAGAAATGCAAAAACTCGAAAACCGCGTCGGCATTATCGAGTGGGA
>CASEEY010000151.1 GCA_949287055.1 uncultured Collinsella sp. | reverse complement strand
CGTGACGGTAGCGGCGGACTGGCCGATGGGAACCGAAAACCCAATGGGAAACCACCCCAGCTGCACGGCGAACACCATGAGCATGAGGATGGCGAGCCAGAAGGTCGGCGTGGCCGACAGCAGGTAGCAATAGGCTCGAATCGCACGGTCGACGGCACGGTCGCGCATTGTGCCCGCGATGATGCCGAGCGCCGTGCCCAGGACGCCCGACAGGACCCACGCCGAGGCGAGCAGCAGCGCCGACCCCGCGACGCGGTCGGCGACGACTTCGGCAACCGGCGCGTTGAAGCGCAGGCTCTCGCCCCAATCGCCCTGCACGGCGTCGCTTGCCCATGCCGTGTAGCGCTCCCACATGGGCTCATCGGCCCCCCAGCGCTCGGCGAGCTGCGCGCGCTTCTCCGCGCTCATGGATAGCATCGCCGCCTGGCCGGTGTTGGCCTGCACCGGGTCGATGGGCGATGCGCTCACCAGCGCGAACGTAAGAACGCTCACGGCGACCATGAGCGATGCGAAGCGTACGATCTGTCCGACTGCGAACCGCAGCATGAACCTCCCCTTTCGGGTTCTCGACATCCGGTCGCGCCCGGGCCCCAACACGGCGCGCGGGCGCAACCGGTAAAGCCCCCGCTACGCCCAACTCCAGCGATCGACGTTGTTGACGAGCGACCAGCCGTGCCCGTGCGGATGGGGCTTCTGGCGCGCCACGTCGAGTCCCGTCCGCTTGAAGTACAGGTGATCGACGTTGGCGATCCAGCACCACGTGGCCGCCCCCTGGGGCGCAACCCCCTCGCTGCCATCCCACAGCGCCTTTTGCCAATACGCGTAGGACGCCTCGACATCGGTCTGCGCAAGCGCGAGGTCGAGGTACGCGTCGACCGTCTCGCTCTCATAGCACGCGTAGTTGCCCCAGCCCGTCGAGTAGTTGAGTTCGTACACCTCGATGGGCGAATTGGAGCCCCAGCCCCACAGGACCGGCTGCTCAAACTCATGCGGATAGATCTCGTCCCAGTTTCCACCGCGCGGCGTGACGTCGATCCCGAGCTCGCGCATCTGGCTCGCGAACTCGTTGACAAGGGCCTGACGAACCGAATCGTCCGAGGAATACCACAGGTCAAAAGCCGCGCGCACGCCATCGCGAATGCGCACCCCGTCGTCGCCCGCATTCCAGCCCGCCTCGTCGAGCAGCTCGCAAGCCGCCGTGCGATCGAAGGCCACGGCCATGTCCTCGCTCGACCACGGCATGCCGTCGCCCACGCTGTACGCGACCCCGCCGTACCCGTTGAGAACATGCTCGATCATGGCCTGTCGGTCGATACCCGCATTGATCGCGCGTCGGACCGCCACGTCGCAGGTGACGTCATTGCCCGCCGGGTACTCGTTGTCACCGTCCGCCTTCGTGTCGCCCGCAGGCACGCACGGCAACGAGATGCCGCGCGAATCCACGGTTCCGTACGAGACGAGCTCATAGCCCTCGAAGCGCTGGTCGGAATGGGTCGCATAGGTGTAGGCGATGTCAACCTGGCCCGCCTGCACCGCCGCAAGAGCGGCGTCCTCGTCCATGAACACCACCACGACGCGCTCCATGAGCGGAGGCTCACCGTAGTAATCAGGGTTAGCCCGAAAGATGACCTGCTGCCCGCGGTCCCACTGCTCGAGCAGATAGCGCCCCGAGCCGACCGGATGGGCGCCGTAGCCCTCGCCGTAGGCGTGCTCCGGCACGATGCCGAGCACGGCCAGCGTGTAGAGCAGCGCGTTGTAGGGCTTGTTCAGGTGGAGCTCGACCACGGTGTCCGAGACAGCCACCGCCTCCTTGACCATGGAGAGGTCCGCCTCGGAGGTAGTGCCGTGCGTCACCGCGTTGACGGTGAAGGCGACGTCAGCGGCGCTCAGCGGCTCGCCGTCCGAGAACCGCACGTCGTCGCGGATGGTGAAGGTCCAGACGAGCCCGTCGTCAGTGCACACATAGTCGGTCGCAAGATCGTTGACGAAGTTCAGGTCCTCGTCGGTGGTGATGAGGGTCGACTGGATGAGCGGCTCGTGCACGTGCTCGCCGCAGCCCCATGCCACGAGCGGATCGAACCCCGCAGCGGGCTCGCTGCCGGCGTTCATGGCAACGATAACCTGGCTTGTGGCGCGCGCCGCCGACCCCATGGACGACGCGGCGCCGTCCGTTGCGGCAGACGCCCCGCAACCCGAAAGCATCCCGGTCGCAGCGCAGGCGAGCGCCGATGCAAGCAGCCCGCGCCGCGAGCAGCACGACACGCCATCAGGTACGTTCATGGCATCCCCCTTGGTGTTACGAATCACAACATACGTATCACTTATGCTGACAGCATGATAGCCATGGCCCTCACTCCACGCAAGCGAAGCAAGACTCCATCAGATGCCGCCAAGGGGATTCGATATCCGTCATCTAGAGGTCGAGGTAGGCCAACAGCTCGTCGGTGCGGTTGGGCACCGCTCCGCTCATCGACGCCTTGAGCGCACGGCGCAGCAGCTCGCCCACGCGCGGACCCGGCTTCACACCGGCGGCGATCAGATCGCGCCCCTTGAGGGCGAGCGTCTCCATACTGTACGCCTCGTGGTTGGCGATGAGTTCGCGCACCATCTCGCGCATGCGTTCGATGTCCTCGACATAATAGAAGCACGACGGCGCCTTGCCGAGCGCATCGGCGCGCTTGAGGTCGAACAGCTCACCCATGAGGCGGGCGGTGTTGAGCCCCTCGCCCGAGAAGATCTGCATCACCTTGAGCAGGTCCTCGCGCTCGGCCATCATGGGCCGGTCATGGTAGCGGATGAGCAGGCAGGTGTCGCGAATCAAATCATTCGAGCACGAAAGCCGCCGCATGATGTCGCGCGCCATCGTGGCGCCGAGCTCGGGATGCCCGTAGAAGTGACCGCGACCGTTCTCGTCGACGGTAAAGGTCCCGGGCTTGCCGACATCGTGCAGCAGCGCCGCCCACATCAGCGAGGGCGAGGGCGGCTGGTCGGGATCGCCGCCGTCGATGCGGAAGCGCGACAGCTCGCCGGCCACCGTGAGCACGCGGGCGATGTGCTCGTAGACGTCGTAGGCATGGTACGGGCTGCGCTGGTCGAAACCGCGACAGACCGCAAGCTCGGGAATCGCGGCGCACATGAGCTCGGGGTAGCGCAGCAAGGCATCGCCACCGTGGGCCGTCACGAGGATCCCCTCGAGCTCGATGCCCACGCGCTCACGCGCCACGGCGTCGAGCAGCGGGGCGCACTCCGCAAGGGCCTCAGCGGTGGCGGGCTCGATGCGAAAGTCCAAGCGGCAGGCGAAGCGCACGGCGCGCAGCATACGCAGGGCGTCTTCCTCAAAGCGGCGGCGGGGCTCCCCCACCGCGCGGATGACTTTGCGCGCAAGGTCGCCCTGTCCGTCATACAGGTCGAGCAGGCCGCGCTCGGGATGCCACGCCATGGCATTGACGGTAAAGTCACGGCGCGCGAGGTCGTCCTCGACGCGGCTCGCCTGCGTAATATGCTCGGGATGGCGCCCGTCAGTGTAGAAGCCGTCCAAGCGGTACGTCGTGACCTCGATGCGCTCGCCGTCGACCACCGCCGTGATCCCGCCGAACTTGATGCCGGACTCCACCACCTGAATGCCCGCCGCCTCAAGTGCGGCCTCGTTTTGCCGCCACGTTCCCGCGCAGCACAGATCGACGTCATGACCGGATCCGCCCATGAGCGCATCGCGGACCCAGCCGCCGACGACCCAGGCCTCCAGACCGGCGGCCTCGAGCACGCGAAGCACGCGCTGCGCGGCGGCGGACAATTGCGTCCCATTCGGTTGCGCTGTCGAGCGAATCTCCGTCACCATGGCCCTCTTCCGTCATGTATCCCCGCTCCATCAAAGTATAGCGTGAGCGCGGACCAGCGGGTCCTCTGCGTTGGCAAGCTTGCGCCGAATCGGGGTTTCGACCGGCCGCCGACCCGCTGAAACGCAATCGCCTCCTAGCTCGTATAC
>CASEEY010000150.1 GCA_949287055.1 uncultured Collinsella sp. | reverse complement strand
AGACGGGGGCAAGTTCCCTTGCCGGGGCTTGCCCCCGTTTTCATCGGAATCCATCACCATTGGAAGGAGAGGTGGATGGACGCAATCAAGAAACTCCAGCAGAGTCAGTGGTTTGGCGTGGGCTTCCTCGTCATCCTCACGTTCATTTGCTGGGCCATCTTCAAGGTGCTCCGCCCCGACACGTTCGGCGGCCCCAACGAGATCATGACCTATCTCCAGAGCGCCCTCATCTACGCGGTCGGCGGCTGCGGCATGTACTTCATCGTCACCCAGGGCCTGTGGGACTTCTCCATCGGCTCGGTGCTCGTGCTTTCCTGCCTGCTCTCCATCGGCTTCAGCCAGATGTTCGGCGTCGTGGGTCTCGTTGCCGCCCCGATCATCTGCGGCATCCTGCTCGGCTTCTTCAACGGTCTGGCCTACACGGTCCTGCGCATCCCGTCCCTGATCGTCACGACGGGCCTGTCGCTCATCTACGAGAGCTTCAGCGTCTTCGCGTCCAACTGGGCCGGCACCCGTCTTGACGCCGAGTTCAACATGTTCGGCTCCTATCCGTACAACGTGATCCTCGCGCTCATCGCGTTCTTCCTGTGCGGTTTCATCCTCAAGTACACCAAGGTCGGCACCTACATCAACGCCATCGGCACCAACGAGCTGACCGCTAAGAACATGGGCGTGGACGTCGATAAGTACAAGTTCATCGCGTTCATCCTGTGCTCCGGCTTCGTGGGCATCATGGCCGTGCTCTACATCGGCTACGGCACCGCTCAGACGCCCATGACCAACATGCTGTCCCAGTCCCTGAACTTCACCCCGCTCATGGGCGCCTTCTTCGGCCTGGCCTTCAAGAAGTACGGCCACCCCGTCGTCGCCATCGTCATCGGCGAGTTCATCATCTCCATGATGTTCGCCGGCTTCGTGGCGCTCGGCATGCCCACGACCATCAACAACGTCGTCACCGGTGCGACGCTGCTGATCGTCGTCACCCTGACCGTCAAGCGCGTCAAGGGCGCTGTCGTAAAGTAAAGGAGGGATACGCACCATGTCAGACAAACTGTTGCTTCACGCTGAGAAGATCGACAAGAAGTTCGGCCCCACGCACGCAGTCAAAGAGGTGTCCCTCGACTTCTATGCTGGCGAGATTCACGCCCTGATCGGCGAGAACGGCTCCGGCAAGTCCACGTTCACCAACATGCTCACGGGCATCTTGCCCATCGGTGGCGGTACGTTCACCCTGGATGGCGAGCAGATCGCTCCGAAAAACCAGGTCGACGGCAACCACCACGGCGTGGCCGTCATCGTTCAGGAGCTCGGTACCCTGAACGGCCTGACCGTTGCCGAGAACCTCTTCCTCGGCGACGAGGGCCGCTTCATGAAGTACGGCATCAAGAACACCGCTGCCATGAACAAGAAGGCCCAGGAGCTGCTCGACGGCTTCGGCCTGTCCAAGATCCGTGCCACGGCGCCCATCGAGAACTACAACTTCGAGGAGCGCAAGATCATCGAGATCTTGAAGTCCACCTGGTTCGATCCGAAGATCCTCGTCGTGGACGAGACCACCACGGCCCTGTCGCAGGACGGCCGCGAGAAGCTGTTCGAGGTCATGCTCGACGTGCGCGCCAAGGGTCACTGCGTCATCTTCATTTCGCACGACATGGCCGAGGTCCTGCGCATGTCCGACCGCATCTCCATTCTGCGCGACGGTGACTACATCACCACCATCAACGCCAAGGATGTGGACGAGGACAAGCTCAAGACCCTCATGGTCGGCCGCGAGATGGGCGATAACTACTACCGCACCGACTACCCGGACTACACCCTCGAGCCCCAGGGCGAGATCGCGCTCATGATGCAGAACGTCTCGGTTCCCGGCTCGCTCGACGACGTCTCGCTCGAGCTCCACAAAGGCGAGATCCTGGGCATCGGCGGTCTGTCCGAGTGCGGCATGCACGAGGTCGGCAAGGCCATGTTCGGCGCCTCCTACGATCGCACGGGCACCGTCCAGCTGGGCGACGGCACGCCGATCGACAGCATCAACGCCGCCATCGACCACTCCATCGCCTACGCCTCCAAGGACCGCGACAACGAGAGCCTGCTGATCAATGACACCATCCAGGACAACATCACGCTGCCCTCGATGCGCGACATGGGTCTCGTCCTGAAGCAGAAGGACCTCAAGGCCTTCGCCAAGAAGTACGCCGACATCATGTCCACCAAGATGGTCGGTGTCGACCAGTACGTGTCCGCCCTGTCCGGCGGCAACAAGCAGAAGGTCGTTCTGGCCCGCTGGCTGGGCAAGCAGTCCAACATCCTGCTGCTCGACTCCCCGACCCGCGGTATCGACATCGGCGTCAAGGCCGACATCTACCAGCTGCTCGCTGAGATGCGCAACCAGGGCAAGGCGATCCTCATCATCTCCGAGGAGATCATGGAGCTCATCGGCATGTGCGACCGCATTCTGGTCATGAAGGACGGCAAGATCAACGGGCAGCTGTTCCGCAGCCCCGAGCTTACCGAGCAAGACATCATCGCGAAGATGATTTAAGGAGGCGAAACAGATGGCTTCTACTAATACGAAGGCTGCGGCTGAGACCCAGGAGAAGAAATTCGACTGGCATCAGATCAAGAGCTTCTTGCCCATCATCAGCTTCGTGGCGATCGTGGCGATCTTCGCCATCCTGACGGGCGGTGCGCTGGTCACGCCGCGCAACATCACCCTGATCATCTCCGGCGGCTTCACGCTCATGATCGCGACCGTCGGCGTGTACATGATCATGTCCATGGGCTGCCTGGACTTCTCCCAGGGCTCCATGATGGGCCTGTCCTGCGCCGTGGTGTGCTTCCTGTCGCAGTACAACCCGATCATCGCCATCCTCGGCGGCATGGCGACCGGCGCCCTCATCGGCCTGATCAACGCCCTGTTCCACGTGAAGGGCCAGGTCCAGTCGTTCGTGGTCACGATGTGCATGATGTTCCTGCTCCGCGGCGTCATCGCCTACATCACCACCTCGAGCCCGGTGTACGCCGCCACCTACCTGACGGCGCTCGCCACCAACACGCCGCTTCTGATCGGCATCGTCGTCGCCGTGCTGGTCGTCGCCTACCTGGTGCTGCACTTCACGGCCCTCGGTTCCAACCTCAAGGCCATCGGCGCCTCTGAGAGCGGCGCCCGCTTCGCCGGCATCAACGTCCAGCGCACCAAGATCATCATCTACGTGGTCGCTGGCGCCATCACCGGCTTCGCCGCGCTCATCAACGCGATCCGTATCGGCTCGGTTACCTCCCAGGCCGGCAACATGCTCGAGACCCAGATCCTCATCGCCCTGGTTCTCGGCGGCATGCCCATCAACGGCGGCGCCCGCTCCCGCTTCTCCAGCGTCGTGACCGGCGTCCTGTCCTACCTCGTGCTCCAGCGCGGTCTGGTCATGCTCGGCTTCACCACCGAGATCCAGCAGCTGATCCTCGGTATCGTGTTCGTCGTCATGGTCGCGATCTTCTCCGAGCGCGCGGCCAACCAGGTCATCAAATAGCGACTCGCGGGGGTCGGTCGTCCGGCCCCCGCTTTCCGCGCGGGCAGATGGGTATATGCCCGTCTGTCCGCTGGGGTCCGCGAGCGCGCCTTGCGCCCCCGTCCTGTTCATCTCTAGAGCAAGGAGAACAACGCTATGCTCGAGATCAAGAAGTACAAGTTCTATTTCTGCCCGTGCACCCAGGACCTGTACGGCGACGAGGTGCTCCAGCACGTCGCCGAGCACTCCGCCGAGGTCGTGGCTGCACTCAACGCCTCCGATAAGGTCCCGTTCGAGGTCGTGCTCAAGCCCAACCTGCTGACCGCCGACGTCATCCAGGCCACGTTCAACGAGGCCAACAACGACCCTGAGTGCGCCGGCATCATCACCTGGGCCCACACCTTCTCGCCCTCCAAGAACTACATCGCCGGCCTGCGCGACCTCCGCAAGCCGCTGTGCCAGTTCGCGACGCAGTACAACGAGGAGATCCCGTACGACACCATCGACATG
>CASEEY010000149.1 GCA_949287055.1 uncultured Collinsella sp. | reverse complement strand
GCTGGGCGGCGGAGAGCTCCTTCTTGGCGTTCTCGGCGGCCTCCTTCAGGCGCTGCAGGGCCATGGGGTCCTGACGCAGGTCGATGCCGTTGTCGGACTGGAACTTGTCGGCCAGCCAGTCGATGACGCGCTGATCCCAGTCGTCGCCGCCCAGGTGGTTGTCGCCGGAGGTGGACAGGACCTCGAACACGCCGTCGGCCAGGTCGAGGATAGAGACGTCGAAGGTACCGCCACCCAGGTCGAAGACGAGGATGCGCTGGTCGGTGCCCTGCTTGTCAAGGCCGTAGGCGAGCGCCGCGGCGGTCGGCTCGTTGACGATGCGCTTGACGTTCAGGCCGGCGATCTTTCCGGCGTCCTTGGTGGCCTGACGCTGGGCGTCGTTGAAGTAGGCCGGGACGGTGATGACGGCGTCGGTGACGGTCTCGCCCAGGTACTTCTCGGCGTCGGTCTTCATCTTCTGCAGGATCATCGCGCTGACCTGCTCGGGCGTGAAGTCCTGGCCGTCGATGCAGGCGACGGCGCGGCCGCCCTGGCCCTCCTTGACCTCATAGGGGACCGTCTTGATCTCGGAGGAGACCTCGGAGTACTTGCGGCCCATGAAGCGCTTGATGGAGAACACGGTGTTCTTGGGGTTGGTGACCGCCTGGTTCTTAGCGGCCTTGCCGACCACGCGGTCGCCGTCGGCGCGGAAGCCCACGACGGACGGGGTGGTGCGGTCGCCCTCGGCGTTCACGATGATGGTGGGGTCGCCGCCCTCGAAGACCGCCATGGCGGAGTTGGTCGTACCAAGGTCGATACCAAGAATCTTGCCCATGATGTATCCCTCTTCTTTCCTTTTACTTGCCGGGCAGCCCGGAGCCTTCCGAACGTCCCGCGTTTTTTCGTTCGACCATACTATATCCCCTTATAGGCCCAGTTATACAAAATCTAAGTCATTCCATATAAGATTTTCTAAAAAACTGGAGAGAGGGCGGTCGAAGCAGGCAAAAGCTCAGGCCAGCGCCCTGAAAGAGGGGTTGGGGGAGATGGAGAGAATCCGAGCGGCGGCGCCCGTCCCTCGGCACAGCTCCCGCGCAGCACACGAGCTGCGCATCGAGTCAACCGCGGTTGACTCGGCGAACGGTATGAAAATGCTCCCCTCGGGGCTTGCATTGATGGTCCCTCGTGGTATGTTAAGCCCAGAAAAGTTCGATGCGCGTATCGCCTATCGCATCGAGCGCACCATGTATCGCACAGAGAGAGGATACTACCATGGCTAAGCCTATCATTGATGCTGATGAGTGCATCGCCTGCGGCGTCTGCGTTGACTCCTGCCCCCAGGGCGTTCTCGAGCTCAACGATGTTGCTACCGTGACCGACGAGGATTCCTGCATCGCCTGCGGCGCTTGCCAGGAGGCCTGCCCGGCCGGCGCTATCACCGAGATCGAGGAGTAACTCGCTCGCGTCATCACGCATTGCACGAAGAGCCCGGTTCCACAAGGAGCCGGGCTCTTTTTTCATCAGGGGTATCGGTACGGAACCACAGACTTTCGCTGAGGTCACGTCCGCGCCGCAGGGACATAACTTAGTAGGGGGCGCCTGCCGGGGGAAGCTGCTTGATGTAGGCCCACATGCGCTGCTTCTCGCGCGGGTCGGCAAGCGCCGCCTCGAAGCCGTCGAGCGCCAGCACGCGCCGCCCCAGCACGTGGGCGACCAGGCCCGGCCTGAGCATAGCGGTGTCGAAATCCTCGATGACGACCAGAGCGTCGGCGTACGCGTCGCGCATGACGTCGGCAGCCACGTCGTCGAGCAGCAGCACGGCCTCGGGATCCAGCGTCTCGAGCGCCTCGCGAAACACGTCGGCAGGAAGCGCTTCGCCCGCGGGCGCCGCCGAATCGGCCGCATCGGCGGGACCGGCAACGGCGGCGAGGGCGCAGAAATCCTCCGGAGCGTAGCCGATCGCTACAAGCGCCGAACGCAGGGCGGCCCCATCCGCGCCGCCGAGCAGCTCGCCGCACGCGCGCTCTTCGGCGTTCAGGCAACCTTTGACCAGCACGATGGGCGATAAGGCGTTGCCGGCAGTGCGCACGCCGCGAGCGCTGAGCGCATCGAGCTCCTGCTCCGTCGCGCGCGCGAGCGCCTCTTTCCTGTCTGCGGTTGAGATGTGCACGAAGGGCCCCTTTCGCCGTTCGATTCCTTACGGCATCATACCGCGCCGACGGCACCGGGCGCGCGCGAACCGCCGGCGCGCAATTCCCGCAATCCGCATGCAATGCCCGCTGGCAACTGGGTATAACCCCCAACGTACGAAATGCCCCGCGCGCAGACGCGAGACCGCATAGGAGGATCTTATGGCAAACATCGTCGAGGCCACGCTCCAGAACTTTGACAGCCTGCTCAAGTCCGAGCTGCCCGTACTCATCGACTTCTGGGCTCCGTGGTGCGGCCCGTGCCGCACGCTCTCCCCCATCGTCGACGAGCTCGCCGGCGAGCTCGAGGGCAAGCTCATCGTCGCCAAGTGCAACGTCGACGAGAACCAGGACATCGCCATGAAGTACGGCGTCATGTCCATCCCCACCCTCGTGATGCTCAAGTCCGGCCAGGAGGCCATGCGCACGGTGGGCGCGATGCCCAAGGCGCGCCTGGCGGCCGAGATCGAGAAGGCCCTGTAGCGCTTCACCCCGCCTTTCAATTCCCTTCATTTTCCCTGAGCGGCTCGCGCCAACGCGCGAGCCGCTCGCGTTGTGCGCCCGCCACCCGCCTATGCGCCCCTCTCAGCCCGACAAGACCTTTGAAGCCCACAGAGTGAAACCACCAATCACCCGCATGTGGGCGTCAAACCGATATGATGTGAGCAGTGAGAGGAAACGAGGGCGCTGTGAATATCAAGGACTACACCTACATCGTTGAAATTGCCGATCAGCTCAACCTGACCGCTGCGGCGGACCGCCTATGCGTCACGCAAAGCGCTCTCACCAAATTCGTGCACCGCGTTGAGGCCGAGGTGGGAACGCCGCTGTTCGACCGCCGCGGCAAGCGCTTCTCACTCACCCCTGTCGGCAAGCTCTACGTGGAGAAGGGCCGCGAGATCATTCAGGCCGACCGCACACTCACCGATGAAATCCAGAAGCTCAAAGAAAGCGGCGCCAACGCGATCCGGCTCGGATACGGCATGGGCTTTGCCGACTTCGTCATGGATCGCCTGCTGCCCGCCTACTTCGATCACCCCGATATGCGCCCCGTCAGCGTATGCGAGGGCAGTTCGCTCGCGCTCGCTCACGATGTCGAAGTCGGCAACCTCGACATTTGTCTCGCCTATGTCAGCCGTCCACGTCCGGGACTTACCTATGTGCCCTTGAGCTCGACGGGGCTCGTCCTGATTGTGCCCGAGCATTCCCCTCTGCTCAGACACGCCCGTGTTCGCGAAGGGTTCCCCCATCCAGTCGTCGATGGCGAGAGCTGGCTTGAGGAGCCCTATATCCGCATCGCCACCTTCACCCAATCCGGAGCAGCGGCGCAGCGCTATTTCTCCGACCTTGGGAAACGGCCCAACAACCGTCTGTACGTGGAGGATGTGCGCAGCGCTTTGGGCGCGGTCGCTCGCGGTCTTGGCAACTGCGTCCTCATGGAGCCACCCTACGTGCGCTACCCCATCGGCCGCCTGTGTCTGCCGCAGGAAACACATTTAGAACAGCAGGTCTGCATGGTTACAGCAAAAGGCATGCATCCCGACGAATCGCTCACGATCTTGCAGCAAGTCATCAAACAATCTTACGGATGTATTGGTTAAGTAAAGTCTGACGCTATCTTATCAGCATAGCATTAAGCTCGTCCACGCCTTTGCGCTGGGCGTCGATGGTGCACGAGCTTCTTTGTTATTCCTTTATGTCATTATTTGAAAAGAATAATTCATTTTTCTCATGATTCTGGCGCTGATAGCCTTTGTGTGCTTTGCCCCAATATGGCACATGGTTATGGCGTCCATCAGCAACCCAACGGCCTTGAATACCCATACCAGCCTGGTGTTCTGGCCTTTGGAGAATGTGGATGTTCAGG
>CASEEY010000148.1 GCA_949287055.1 uncultured Collinsella sp. | reverse complement strand
CGACGACGCCCGCCATCAAGATGGCGCGCAAGCAGGAGGATGCAAGCCAGACGGCCTCGACACGCTAGGAGCGCTTCGGCTTGGACGTCAGGTGCCAGCCGCCGCAGTAGTCGCACTTATAGCAGTGCAGGCCGCGCGTGCCGTGCTCCTCGCACAGGAGGATGGCCTCCTCGGCTTCCGCGCGGGTTGCGTAGCGGTTCTTGGATGCACATGCTTTATGGTAGAGGGCCTCGTCGCGTGTGGCGGCGAGGTCCTCGCGGTGCTGCTCCTCACGAGCGAACAGGTCGTCGAGCCCGCCGGACTGCGCCTTGAAGGCGGCGATCTGCTTGGCTTTGGCTGACGGTTTCCTGCTCGACATGGCTGCTCCTTGCGCGTGCGGTCCGCTGTACGATGGGCGTGGGCGCGAAAAGCATGCGCGCGGGCCCATCTGCTACCTCCATTGTGCCGCAGCGCGGCGGGTTCGGCCATAGCCGGACATTCGACTCCCGCGCGTGTTCGCTCGCGGATGGGGTGGAAAATGGGTGCGGTGCGTCTGGCCTCTCCGCAGCCGGCACTAAGCTCTCCAGCGCCGATGGGGTGGAAAATGAGTGCGGTGTACCTGAGGAGACAAAACACGTCGTATGCTTGCTGGGTAGGTTGTCGGACGGCAAGGCGAACGGGCGGACGGAGGCGGCGATGAACGGTAGGGCGGAAGAAGCGCTATCCGACAAGCTTGCAGTTGTCGCGTGCGATAACGCAAGCGAGGACGACGCGGCGCGGCTGGCGGAGCACTTGGGAGCGGCGCTGCTGGGCGAGCACGACGACGCATCCGCGTATTTGTTGCGCCTGGAATTGCATGATGACGGCCTGACGCTCACCGACGGGTTCATGGCGCTTCGTGCCGACCTGCGCGATATGCTGCCGCGCCTGAAGCCCGCGAACCTTTCCCGTGAGCTGTTGGTGCGTGCGGCCAAGATCAAGGGCGTCGACGCGCCGACGGCGGTGGACGCCACGGCGGGCTTGGGCGCCGATGCGCTCCTGCTCGCGGCGGCGGGGTTTACCGTGACGCTGTTCGAGCGCGATGCCGTGATCGCCGCGCTGCTTGCCGATGCGCTGCGTCGCGCGGAGGACGATCCCGAGCTCGCGGATACCGTGGCTCGCATGCGGTTGGTGGAGGGCGACAGTATCGAGGGCCTGCACCGTCTGGCGGAAATGGGGGAGCGCCCCGATGTCGTCTATCTAGATCCGATGTTTCCCGAGCGGACCAAAAGCGCCGCGGTGAAAAAGAAGTTTCAGCTGCTACATCACCTAGAGCGGCCCTGTGCGGATCCGGAGCTTCTGCTCGAGGCAGCCCGCGCCGTGCATCCGAGGAAGATCGTCGTCAAGCGGCCGGTGAAGGGTCCTCAGCTTGCCGGCGTCAAGCCGAGCCACACGATCGCCGGCAAAGCGGTCCGCTACGACTGCATCGTCCTTCCGCGCTAAGCGACAAGATGGTGCCAGGTACAAACTTGTCGCCCAAACTTGTCGGCCGGGTCAGCCGATGGCGCTCTGCGCCACGGCGATGATGAGGGCGAACAGCGGGGTGACGGCGCTCACCACGATGCCCGCGATCGAGCAGACGAAGCCGACGGTTGCAGGCAGGTCCTTGCGGTAGTCCGCCTTGCGGGCGCGGCGTGAGGCGACGATGCCCGCGATGCCCAGTATGACCCCCAGCACCTGCGTGGGGACGATCGGGCTGAAGCCAAGCAGGATGGCGACGGAACCTCCGGAAAACCGAGCGGAAGTCGCCGGAATGCTCCGACGATACAGCCCATCATACGCGCCCGCCTTCGCACGAATATATAGCCAGATGCGACAAGTTGGCGCCAGGTAGGGGTTCGTTGGGGACAGAGGGGTTCGTTGGGGACGTGTTCCTTTCAACCCATTAGGGGTTGGTTGGGGACGTGTTCCTTTCAACCCATCAGGGCGACAAGATGGTGCCAGGTGCAAACATGCCGTCGCAGGTCTATACTGTCCCTCGTGACATCGGAAAGGACGGATAGATGGGGTACCTGAAGGCAGGCGAGGCGCCGACCGTCGGCGTGGTGCTCGAGGGCGGCGGCTTTCGCGGCATGTACACGGCGGGCGTGCTCGACGTGTGGATGGAGCACGGCATCACGGCCGATGCGACCGTGGGCGTGTCGGCGGGCGCCACGTTCGGCTGCAACTTCAAGTCCCTGCAGATCGGGCGCACCCTGCGCTACAACAAGAAGTACTGCGCCGACCCGCGCTACTGCAGCCTGCGCAACTGGATTTTTAAAGGCGACCTGTTCAGCCGCGATTTCGCCTACGGGGAGCTGCCCTGGAAGCTCGATGTGTTCGACAGCGAGACCTTTGCCGCCAACCCCATGCGCTTCACGGTGGTCGCCACCGATATCGACACCGGCGAGGCGGTCTACCACGACCTCGGCCCGGGCGACGTGGGAGATATCGAGTGGATTCGCGCCTCCGCCTCCATCCCCATGGTGTCGCATCCCGTGGAGCTTGACGGCAGACGCCTGCTCGACGGCGGTGTTGCCGATTCCATCCCGGTCCGCTGGATGCTCGACCAGGGCTACGACCGTACCGTTGTGGTGCTTACCCAGCCGGCGGGTTTCGTCAAACAGCCCAACAGCCTCATGCCGCTGCTGCGCGTGTGGCTTCGCCGCTACCCCAAACTCGTCGAGCTGCTCGCCGACCGACATGTTCGCTATAACAGATGCGAGGAAGAGCTTGCCGAGCTTGAACGCGCGGGGAAGGTCTTCGTCGTTCGTCCGAGCGAGTCGGTGCAGATGCCCATGATGGTGCGGGATCCCGAGATTCTCGAGCATGCGTACCGCATCGGCCGCGCCGACGCCGAGCGCGAGCTCGCGGGGCTTACGGCCTATCTCGCGTAGGCTTGGCACTCGCCCACGTGCACTCCTGTCCTGCAAACCATGGTGCCGTCTGCTGTTCCGTGGTACGTTGAGGCTGCATATTCAGCCGGCAGAGCAGATAGATGAGGAGTGCCGCCATGTCCGATTTCGTTACCACGCAGCGCCATACCGTCACCCTGGCAAATGGCGATCGGGTTCCGGCCTTGGGGCAGGGCACGTGGTATCTGGGCGACAGCCGTGCGACCCATGACCGCGAGGCGCAGGCGCTGCGCGCCGGCGTGCGCGCGGGCATGACGCTTATCGATACGGCGGAGATGTACGGCAACGGACGCAGCGAGCGCCTGATCTGCGATGCGCTCGATGGCACCTCGGTCGCGGGCGGTCCGCTGCGCGAGGAGGACGGCTCCCGCGCCGCGACGTTCGATCGTGAGGACCTGTTCATCGTCTCCAAGGTGCTGCCGAGCAACGCCGGGCGCCCCGATATCTTCGAAAGCTGCGACAACACCCTCGATAACCTGGGCGTGGACTATCTCGACCTGTACCTTCTGCACTGGGTCGGCCCGGTTCCGTTTGCCGAGACGGTCGCCTGCATGGAGGAGCTCGTCGCCGAGGGCAAGATCCGCGCGTGGGGCGTCTCCAACTTTGACACCGACGACATGGAGGAGCTCTGGCGCGTGCCGGGTGGCAGCAACTGCCAGGTCAACCAGGTGCTCTACCACCCCGCATCCCGCGGAATCGAGTACGACCTGCTGCCGTGGATGCGCGACCACGGCGTCGCGCTCATGGCGTACTGCCCGCTCGCGCAGGCGGGCACGCTGCGCGGCCGCCTGTTTGATTCACCCGAGCTCGCCGAGGTGGCGCGCCGTCATAACGTGACGGTCGCCCAGGTGGCGCTCGCGTGGGACATCCGCGGCGGCGACACCATCGCCATCCCGCGCTCGTCGCGCCCCGAGCACACGCTCGAAAACGCCGCCGCCGATCAGATCGAACTGACCGACGAGGACCTCGCGCTCATCAGCCGCGCCTTCCCGGCGCCCTCGCACAAGATGCCGCTCGATATGGAATAGCCCGCTGCTCAGCATGGCGGTATAAATGGGAGCCCTCGCGCGATGCGGCGCGCGGGCTCCCGCGCGTTCACAAGGTTGCTTTACCCCGTTGGCAGATGTTCACCGAACGGGTGGATTATTGCGGCATACAATTTCGCTGTAGCACTGTGAGCGAGGAGGAGCCATGCCCGAGAACCTAGGACCCGCCCTGATCGATCCCGAGGGCGTCCGTCATGAGCTCAGCCGCAAAGAATACGAGCTCATCATCGCATTGTCCGCGAGTCTCGGATGCGATATCGCGCCGGCTGCCGACGCGTCCGGCGAGACGGTGATCACGACCGGTCAGGCTGCGGAGATCTTGGGGGTTTCGCGCCGGACCGTCACGCGCATGCTCGATCGGGGCGAGCTTCCCGGCATCCGGCTCGGTCTCAACCACCATCGGAGCGTCAAGCTCGCCGACGTGCTGGCATTTCGCAAGAAGGGCTCGACGGAGCTGGGCGCTGCCTCGCTCTAGCGCAGCGACGGGGCGCCCGCGGCGTGTCCCATCCGCCCAAGCAAGACAAGGAGATACGGTACGGTGAGGGCGTTTATCGCGTTCGAATTGCCGCAGCGGTTCGTCGACGATGCCGCTCGGCTGGCCCGTCAGCTGTCCGCCGCGGTTCCGGGGCGTTTCATGCCGCCGGAAAACTACCACGTCACCATCGCGTTTTTAGGTGATATCGGCGAGGCCGACGTGCGCCGCGCCATCGATGCGCTCGACGAGGCGTGCTCGGACCTCGGGCCGATACCGTGTGCGGCGACCGGACTGGGCAAGTTCGGCCGGGCGAGCGATGCGACGCTGTGGCTCGGGATCGCTCAAACCCCTGGTCTCATGGAGGCCGCCGCATGCGTGCGCGACCGCCTGCGCGACCGTGGCCTTGCCTTCGATGCCAAGCCGTTTATGCCCCACATCACGCTCGCCCGACGCGTGCGCATCCCGCGTACGGGCCTCGATGGGCTGGTGTTTCCCGAGCCGTGCGAACTCGCGCGCATCACGCTGTTCAAAAGCACGCTCGACCAGACGGGCGCGACCTATAAGGCGCTTTATACCGTGGAGCTCGCCGGATAGCCAAGCGTGCGAACGTCGAGCGCCTACGAGTCCAGCAGGTCCTCGATGAAGCCCACGCGATAGTTGCAAAACACCGCTTCGCCCTCGTCGGCCGTGGCGTCCAGGTCGACGTCGGCCATGATGCCGAAGTCGTGATCGCCCTGCTCATCCGAGAAGATCTGGTGCACATGCCAGACGTGCTCGGTCCGCTCGTCGCCCTCGTCGATCGCAAGGAAGGCCGCCGAGCGCGCGTCGGCGTCCAGCAGGATCTCCTCATGCTGCTCATGGTAGGCGTCAAGCGCGCGCTCCCAGCGCATCTCGGTCATGCCCCAGTCGCCATCGAGTGCCCCGAGCTCCGCGGTCTTGCCCTCGGCGGCCAGGCGCACGCGGCGGAACAGGGCGTTGCGAACGAGCAGGGTGCAGCCGCGCCGATCGGCCACCACCGCGTCGGCAGTGGACGGCGGGGCGGCGTCCAGCGCGGCCGGGTCGCCCGCGGCCTCCCATTCGTCCACGAGGCTCGAGTCGACGGACCGCACGAGGAACCCCAGCCACGAGATGATGTCGCACAGCTGCTCGTTGCGCTTCTCGAGCGGCACCGTGCGGTCGAGCGAGCGGAACGCCTCGGCGAGATAGCGCAGCAGGATGCCCTCGGAGCGGGCGATGCCCAGCTTTTGGATGTAGCCCTTGAAGTCCGCGGCGCTCTCGAGCATGTCGCGCAGGACCGATTTGGGCGACAGCGCGTAATCGGCGGCCCAGGGGACCTTCGTGCAGTATTCGGCAAAAGCAGCGTCGAGCAGGTCCTCGAGCGGCTTGGGATAGGTGACGTCTGCGATCTTCTCCAAGCGTTCCTCGTAGTCCACGCCATCGGCCTTCATCTCGGCCATGGCGCGGTCGCGCTCGGCGCGCTCTTGGGCGCGCAGGACCTGCTTGGGGTCCTCGAGTGTGGCCTCCACCATCGAGATGAGGTCGAAGGTGTAGGTCTCGCTCTCAGGGTCGAGCAGCTCGAGCGCGGCGAGCAGGAACGGCGAG
>CASEEY010000147.1 GCA_949287055.1 uncultured Collinsella sp. | reverse complement strand
TGGCTCGCCATCCTCATGCTCATGGTGTTCGCCGTGCAGCTGGGGTGGTTTCCCATTGGGTTTTCGGTTCCCATCGGCCAGTCCGCCGCTACCGTCACGCTTGTCGAGCGCTTGCACCATCTGATCCTGCCGGCGCTGACGCTGTCGGTGACCGGGGTGGCCAACATCGCGCTCCACACCCGCGAGAAGGTCGTCGACGTCATGGCGAGCGATTACGCGCGCTTTGCTGTTGCGCGCGGCGAGAGCGTCTGGACCGTTATGCGCCGTCACGGCCTGCGGAATCTTCTGCTGCCGGCGATCACCCTGCAGTTTTCGTCCATAAGCGAGATCGTGGGCGGATCGGTGCTGGTCGAGCAGGTCTTTTCGTATCCGGGCCTCGGGCAGGCGACCGTCACGGCAGGGCTTGGGGGAGATGCGCCGCTGCTGGTGGGGCTCGCGCTCGCCACGACGGCCCTCGTCTTTGTGGGCAACCTTGCCGCCAACCTGCTGTACGGCGTCATCGATCCCCGCATGCGCGCGGAGGTGTCCCATGCGCGCGGCTGATCGTGCAAAGCGGGATGTCCGCTGCGGCGGGCCCGCTGCAGGGGACGGTGTCGTCTCCGCCACGGTGTTCCATGCGCCCGCGTCGCCGCGGTTCGGCTCCGGTCGCCGTGCTCTGCTCGCAGGGGCGGTGGCGGCCATCGCCGTGCTGTTTGCGGTGGTGGTTGCCGGCAGGCTGCTTGAGCCCGCTGCCGTCGCGACGAACTTCGCAGACAAGAACCTCGCACCGGGTTTCGCCCATCTGTTCGGAACCGATTGGATGGGGCGCGACATGCTGGCGCGGACCGTCTCGGGGCTGGGAACCTCCATTGTGATCGGCTTTGTGTCCGCGGCCGTCTCCTCGATCATCGCCCTTGTCGTCGCGGCAATCGCGGCCCTTGGGGGCGAGCGAGCGGACGCCGCGGTCAGCTGGCTTATCGACCTCACCATGGGCATTCCCCACATCGTGCTGCTCATCCTCATCAGCTACGCGCTCGGCCGCGGAGCGCTCGGGGTGTGCGTGGGCGTCGCGTGCACGCATTGGCCGAGCCTCGCCCGCGTGCTGCGCGCCGAGATCCTGCAGCTGTGCGCGCAGCCCTACCTTGCCTGCTCGCGTGCCCTCGGCGTTTCCCGCGTGCGCATCGCGCTTGCTCATGCGCTGCCCTCCGTGCTGCCGCAGTGCCTCGTCGGCCTGGTGCTGCTGTTTCCCCATGCCATCCTGCACGAGGCATCCATCACGTTTCTGGGCTTCGGCCTGTCGCCCGAGACGCCCGCCATCGGTGTCATCCTCTCCGAGGCCATGGGGTATCTGACCGCGGGCGCTTGGTGGCTCGCGGTGTTTCCCGGCGCGGCGCTGCTCGTCGTGGTTCTGCTGTTCGATCGTGTGGGCGCGGCCCTGCGCGACCTGATGTCGACCGAGGGGGTGCAGCGATGAGCGACGATATCGTGTCGACGCAGATGCCCGGTGACGGTGCCGGGACGCCTGCCCACGGACCCCACCGGGACCTGGAGTTCCATCATGGCCATTCCCATGCGGCGTCGTCGCATCATCCCGGGCGCCATCACCTGCTGTCCGTCGAGGGGCTGAGCGTTTCGTTTTCCATGTACGACACGGTGGCCTCCTATTGGAGCGCGCGCAAGGTGATGCGCACGCAGTTGCACGACCTGACGCTGTCGGTCCATGCGGGGGAGATCTTGGCCGTGGTGGGCGCGAGCGGTTCGGGAAAGACCCTGCTCGCCGATGCCCTGCTTGGCCTGTACGAGCCCAATGCACGGGTCAGCGGAACGATCTGGTTCGATGGCGAGCGCATGGACGCCGCCGGGCTCGCTCGCCTGCGCGGGCACGGCATCTCGTTGGTGCCTCAGAGCGTTTCGCACCTCGATCCGCTGATGCGGGTGGGGGAGCAGGTCATCGGCGCGTGCCGGGGGCGTGAGCGCGTCCGCCGCCGTGCGCGCATGCGGACGCTGTTCGAGCGCTACGGGTTGGCTCCCGAGGTCGAGTGCATGTATCCCTTTGAGCTGTCGGGCGGCATGGCCCGTCGCGTGCTGCTCATGTGCGCGCTTATGGACGAGCCGAAGCTCATCGTTGCCGACGAACCGACGCCGGGCCTCGACATGGATCTTGCCGTGCATGCGCTCGACGACTTGAGGGCGTTTGCAGACGATGGGGGTGGCGTGCTGCTCATCACCCACGATATCGAGCTCGCCTTACGGGTAGCCGATCGCGTTGCGATATTTCGCGACGGGACGGTGGTGGAGGAGACGGCCGTATCCAGCTTTGAGGCACCAGAGCTGCTGCGCACGCCGTTCGCGCGGGCGCTGTGGCACGCGATGCCCGCTCACGGCATGTGCCTTGAGGAGGATGGTCGCGCGGAAGTGTGTGAGGAGGGGCGGCCATGAGTCTTCGGGCGACGGACATCACCTTCGGGTACCCCGGTGCGGCGAAGCTGTACGAGGGGTTCTCGCTGACTGTTGAGGCGGGGGAGCGCGTAGCGCTATGTGGGCCCTCGGGCGTCGGCAAGACGACGCTGTGCCGTCTGCTCGCCGGCTATCTGCGCCCGCAGGCAGGCGAGGTCCGGGTCGATGGGGCTTGCTTTGCCGTACGCGGGCCACGGGCGGTTCAGCTCATATGGCAGCATCCCGAGCAGGCATTTGACCCGCGGATGCGCCTGGGCCGCTCGCTTGCCGAAGGTGCATGCGGACTGCGGTATGACCAGGCGATCGAACGAGCGCGGACCTCAGGGCTGCTCGATGCGTTCGGTATTCGCGATGAGTGGCTGACCCGCTTTCCCCATGAGCTGTCCGGCGGCGAGCTCATGCGTTTCTGCATTGTGCGCGCGCTTTTGGCAGAGCCTGCCTACCTGATATGCGATGAGATGACCGCCATGCTCGATGCCGTGACGCAGGCGGAAGTATGGCGCGCCGTACTCAGGATCGCCTGTGCGCGGCACATGGGATTGGTGATTGTGTCCCATTCACCCGCGCTGCTGGATCGCATCGGCGTGGAAGTGCCCGACGAGCAGATCGAGAATTTCCACACCGTTGGGGACGTCGTGCGCTACGTCGAGGAGAACAGCTGAAAACACACATGCTGTGATCACGCCCCTGCCGCTGCGGGGGCGTGTTTTTTAATCAAACCGAACAGGAAGGAACGGCGCAAATGAGCGAACAGAAGAAGAAACTGGTGGAGGCCATCACCCCCATCAACGAGGACTTTGCCCAGTGGTACACCGACGTGTGCCTGAAGGCGGAGCTGGTGGACTACTCCAGCGTGAAGGGCTGCATGATCCTTCGCCCCTACGGCTACGCCATCTGGGAGAACATCACCCACATCCTGGACGGCATGTTCAAGGCCACCGGCCATGAGAACGTGGCCATGCCCATCTTCATCCCCGAGAGCCTGCTCCAGAAGGAGAAGGACCACGTGGAGGGCTTTGCCCCCGAGGTGGCCTGGGTCACCCACGGCGGCCTGGACCAGCTGGAAGAGCGCCTGTGCGTGCGCCCCACCAGCGAGACCCTGTTCTGCGACCACTTCGCCCATGTGCTGCACTCCTGGCGCGATCTGCCCATGAAGTATAACCAGTGGTGCAGCGTGGTGCGCTGGGAAAAGACCACCCGCCCCTTCCTGCGCAGCCGCGAGTTCTGGTGGCAGGAGGGCCACACCATCCACGAGACCGCCCAGGAGGCCATCGAGGAGACCGAGCAGCAGCTGAACACCTACGCCGAGCTGTGCGAGAAGTACCTGATGATCCCGGTGGTGAAGGGCAAGAAGACCGACAAGGAGAAGTTCGCCGGCGCGGAGGCCACCTACACCATCGAGGCCATGATGCACGACGGCAAGGCCCTGCAGAGCGGCACCAGCCACTACTTCGGCGACGGCTTCTCCCGCGCCTTTGACGTGCAGTTCACCGGCCGCGACAACCAGCTGCAGTATCCCCATCAGACCAGCTGGGGCGTGTCCACCCGTCTGGTGGGCGCCATCATCATGACCCACGGCGACGACGAGGGCCTCATCCTGCCCCCGGCCATCGCCCCCTTCCAGGTGGTCATCGTGCC
>CASEEY010000146.1 GCA_949287055.1 uncultured Collinsella sp. | reverse complement strand
TGCGGCGGCGCGCGGGCCGCGTTTGGTTGCGCGGCAGCACCGCTTGCCGACGACGAAACGGACTGTTTCACGGCCGTTCGTCTCGACATCATGCCCTTTTTTCATGCTTACGTTCCCGTTGGGGGGTCATTTTCGAATTAGCATGTAGAACACCAGATGTCTGGGTGTATAGTAGGTCTCACCCGGTTGGGGTAGGTTGCGTTGACAGGCCGATTGTCCGGGCATTCCGGATGCGTTACGGTCGGCCGCACGGCTGCGAGGAGGGGATATGGATATCTCCCGTAAGACCGATTACGCCCTTCGCATGCTTTCCATGCTGGTACAGGGCGAAGACGGCTTGCTATCCGTGCGCACCGCCGCAGAGCAGGTGGGCGTTCCTTACTCGTTCGCACGGTCCATTCAGCACGGCTTGGTGCAGGCCGGTATCGTGGAGAGCCTGCGCGGCGTCCATGGCGGCATGCGGCTCAAGGTCGACCCCGCCCAGGTGACCATCAGACAGATCGTCGAGGCCGTCCAGGGTCCTCTTTCCATGAACGACTGCACCGCTCCCGACGGTTCCTGCGCGCGCAGCGCCGACTGCTGCTATCATCCCCTCTGGGCCGGTACGCAGGCGCTCGTGTACAGCTATCTCGACTCCGTCACGCTCGACGATGTCGTCAACTGCAAGAGAGCACCCGCCGTCGACCCCAAGTTCGCCGATCGCTCGGCGTTCTGTTCGTACGTTTCGTGCGGCGAGGCATGCCGGTCGGCCCAGTAGGGCACAGGGTGGCGCTCGCCCTGCCGCGAGGTTAAGGAGCGCTTCGTGATCTCACAGGACCCCTTTCGCGCAACGGTTCGGGCGGAAGGGACCCGTCTGTATCGCGACCTGCCCTGGAGGCGTACACGCGACCCGTATGAGATCTGGCTGTCCGAGGTCATGCTGCAGCAGACGCAGGTGCCCCGCGTGCTTGCGCGCTGGCAGGAGTGGCTCGAGCGGTTTCCCACGGTGGCTGCGCTCGCCTGCGCCGATACCGCGGACGTTTTAGCCGCCTGGCAGGGTATGGGCTACAACCGGCGGGCGCTTGCGCTCAAGGCCGCCGCTGAGACCGTGTGCGCCGACTATGACGGGGTCTTTCCGAGCGACGCCGCCGCGCTCAAGGCGCTGCCGGGAATCGGTCCGGCGACCGCTCAAGGCATTCGAGCGTTTGCGTTCGACCTTCCGGGCGTCTATCTCGAGACCAACGTGCGCACCGTGCTGCTGCACCATTTCTTCCCGGACGTGCCGGGCGTGCCCGACCGCGAGCTCATCCCGCTGGCTGCATCAACGTGTCCGGGTGCAGGCGAGGAGGCGGGCGTCCCGTTTGCCACCCCGCTCGATGAGGGAGACACGCCGCGTTCGTGGTACTACGCGATGCTCGATTACGGCGCGTATCTGAAAAAGACGATCCCCAATCCGTCCCGGCGGTCCAGCACGTATACCAGGCAGTCGCGTTTCGAGGGGTCGCGCAGGCAGAAGCGCGCGCACATCGTGCGCATGCTGCTCGACGCGCGTGCGTCGGAGGCGGGCGCGCTGACGCTCGATGAGGTGCGTGCGGGCGTGGACGAGCTAGAGCTTGGCGCAGGACGCGAGCGGGTGGGGGAGTCCGATGTCGTGTCGATTCTGGACGACCTGGTCCGCGAGGGCTTCGCGTGCGAAACCGACGGGACCTGGAGCATCGCCTAAGCCAAAGCAGCGCTGCAGGAGCGTCGGGGGTGAAAACACCCTAGGGATTATTTTACATGGCGTATGTAATAGCATACGCCATGTAAAATAATCCCTAGGGTGTTTTCACCCCCGACGCTCCGTGACCGGGGCCGGTGCCGATTCGGCTGCGAGCGGCAGGGTGTGTAGCGTCGGTGGAGTTGGGTATACGACCATTGGGTGGAATGATTTCTTATTGGGAATCATTTACAATAAGGACACCGAAGCGCACCGTCTTCGGATCCTGCAACACAGAGGAGGAGCTACCAATGGACTTCGAGAATTCCCAGACCAAGAAGAACCTCGAGACCGCGTTTGCGGGTGAGTCCCAGGCTCACACCAAGTATCGTTACTATGCGTCCCGTGCCAAGAAGGACGGTTACGTGCAGATCTCCAACATCTTCATGGAGACCGCGCTCAACGAGTCCGAGCACGCCAAGCTGTGGTTCAAGTACCTGCATGACGGCGCCGTGCCCGATACGCTGACCAACCTCAAGGATGCCGCCGCAGGCGAGAACTACGAGTGGACCACCATGTACGACGAGTTCGCCAAGACCGCCGACGAGGAGGGCTTCAAGGAGATCGCCGCCAAGTTCCGTGGCGTCGGTGCCGTCGAGAAGGCCCACGAGGAGCGTTACCTCAAGCTCGCCGAGCGCGTCGAGAAGGGCGAGGTCTTCACGCGCGAGGGCGTGAAGGTCTGGAAGTGCGGCAACTGCGGTCACCTGCACGTCGGTCCGACCGCTCCGGAGCTGTGCCCCGTGTGCGCTCATCCGAAGAGCTACTTCGAGGAGCAGGTCGTCAACTACTAGCGCTTCGTTTCGAGGTTCTTCTGCCGGCCCCGTCGCATGGTTGCGGCGGGGCCGCTTTGTGCACACGTCCTGCGCCGGCCCCCACCGCCATTCTGGTGCCGCTCGCTCCATTTTGCGCTACTGGACTACACCTCTTTGCGTACAGTTGATAGCAGATTGACAAAACGGAAGCCGAAATGCGGCTTTTGGACAGCGGGGGAATAGGCCATGAGGGTATCCATCATCTGTGTCGGTAACGACTTTCACGGCGATGACGGCTTCGGTCCGGCGGTCGCCGCATACCTGAGGGACCGGTACATGCTTCCTTCGGAGGTCGAGGTTATCTCGCATATGGAGTACGGGCGTGCGCTTGTGGGCGACCTCATGGCCTGCGAGGCGTCGGTGGTCGTCGGCGCGTTTGACGATGCGACGGCGCCCGTCGGAACGCTGGTGACGTTTGGGCCGCAGGATGTTGACCAGGTCGCCGGTATGACCTCCACATTGGACATGAGCTTTGCCGACGTCTTGAACCTGTCGCACGCCTTGGGGATCGACTGTTCACAGATGCGCTGCTTCGGCGCGCAGATCGACCGTGAGCGCGGGCTGTCCGGCACGGGGCTGTCCGACTCGCTCTCCGCATCGATCGCGCCGTGCGCACGCGCCATCGTCAAGCATCTTTCCGATGCGTTTTGGCACAAGGCGGTCGACTACTGGGCGATGACCTCCGATTCGCGGGCTCTGGTGGACGATCCTGCCGCCTACGCCCGCTCCGTGCTCGCCGCGATCGGCGAGTCCGAGCAGGCTGATGCCGTGATCGCGTCACTCGGCCGTACGCCTCTGCCCGACTATGAGGTCGACCGGCTGATCGCTCAGGTGCTCGAGGGCAGATTGGCGGCGTAGGCGTACCGCTCGCGCGCCCGGTCTTCCGCTCGGCCGGACCGCGTTGACAGTCCGCCTTGTCCGTTTCATAATGAGAGAGCCCTTCCTGTGCATGCCTCGATAGGAGGCGTGCCATGAATCTATTTATCGAAACCTCCCGCGATGGGGGCGAGATGGCGTTTGCCGGTGCATCTCGCGCCGATTGCGCGCCGAGCCGCCCTTCTGGGGAGAGCCGGGGCGTGTTTCACCCGCCGGCTCCGTCGGCTTGCGATGATGCGTGCGGGACAACGGGGAGCCTGCCGGTGGCGGGAACGGCGAGTGCTCCAAGCTATCAGGCGTATCGGGACGAGATCATCCATGACCAGAGGCGCTCTCGCCGGCACAGGTGGCACGGCGTGCTCCGCATCGTCGCTATGCTCGTCGCCATACCTGCGGTTCTTGCAGTCGCATTCGTCGTCTCCTATGTGCTGACCCTCATCGCCGGCGGCGCCACGCCGGAAGAGGTCATGGAGCTGCTGCGCAATCTGTGGAGCCGTCTCCAGGGAGCCGCGTTCCATCTGCTCGGCATGGCATGACGGCTGCGAGGGGCGGCGGGTATCCGGATATAATGGCAGGCGGATCGATAGATGCGCGCCGTGCGATGGGCGATGGGAGGCATGCCGGTGGATACGGGCATTCTGATAGGTGTGGCCGCGCTTGCCGCCGTGTGCGTGCTGCTGTCTGCCGTATGCGTGGTGC
>CASEEY010000145.1:3735-7869 GCA_949287055.1 uncultured Collinsella sp. | reverse complement strand
CCGAAAAGCTGGCTTCCGAACTCCAGGAAGCGCTCGGGATGCTCGCGCCACACATAGCGCATCCACGCGGGGAAGATGACCGCGAGGCCGGCGCCGTGCGTGATGCGGGTGTCGAAGGCCGACAGCTCGTGCTCCAGGCCGTGGCAGGTCCAGTCGCCGTCACGGCCGCCCGGCACACCCATGCCGAGGCCGGCCAGGCCGTTGTGCGCAAGCGTGCCGACCCACATGATGTTGGCGCGCGCGTCGTAGTCCTCCGGGCTCTCCATCACGCGCGGCGCCGCCTCCATCACGGCGCGGATCATGCCGAGCGCGATGTTGTCGGTGACGGGGACCGCGGGCTGGCCGGAGAAGAAGCGCTCCATGATGTGGGCGATCATGTCGGTGACGCCGGCCGCGGTCTGATAGGGCGGCAGCGTGAAGGTGAGCTCGGGGTCCATGATGGCGAGCACGGGGCGGTTGAGGTCGGTGTTGAGGCCGCACTTGAGATGCTCCTCGTCATTGCTGATGACGCAGGAGTTAGACGCCTCGGAGCCCGATGCGGGGATGGTGACCACGCAGGCGAGCGGCAGGCGGTCGGTCGGCGTGGCGCGCTTGCGCCAGAAGTCCCAGGCGTCGCCGTCGTACACGGCGCCCAGCGCGATAGCCTTCGCGGCGTCCATGGCGGAGCCGCCGCCCACGGGCAGCACAACGTCGGCGCCGAACTCGCGCGCGAGCGCAATGCCGTCGCGCACCGAGGTGATCTCGGGGTTGGGGCGCACGCCGCCAAGCTCGGCGTGCTCTACGCCTGCCGCGTCGAGGGACGCCTTGACGCGGTCGAGGGTGCCCGTGCGGACCACGGAGCCCTGGCCGTAGACGATCAGGGCGCGCTTGTACCCGAGCGCGGCGAGCTCCTCGCCGGTGCGGTCGGTGACGCCGCGGCCGAAGACAAAGCGGGTGGGGGAGTAGAACTTGAAATCGTTCACGGTGGTTCCTTTCGCGTGCGTGCCGGCGGACGGATGGGTTCCGCCGCCGATTGGCTTTAGTATCCGAGGCTCTCGCCGATGAGGATGACCTTGATGCGCCCCTCGTGGCGCGAGTGGCGCGTGACGACCATCTGGCAGCACATGCAGCGTTCGCTGTGGCACTCGGAGCACACGCCCGCGACCTCGCACGGGGTGTTCGTATGGAGGCGCGCGGCGTTGAGCGGGCAGGTCACGGTGCGGATGCGTTTGAATCCGGCGTCGACGTCGGCGACGAGCTTGTTCATGCCCACGAGGACGACGACGTGCTCGGGGCCGTGGAGGAGCAGCGACAGGCGGTCGGAGTTGCCGTCGATGTTCACGAGCTCGCCGTCGAGGGTGAGCGCGTTCGCGCTCATGAAGAACCAATCGGCCGAGGTGCGGTCGCGCCACATCTCGCGCTTCTCCTCGGGCGTGGTCGCCGTCGCGCGGTCGATCATGCGCCAGTCTCCCTGCTCGAGGGCGGCCTTCACGCCGGTCTCCCCGAAGGTGACCGTGCCGCCCCAGGTGATGGAGTCACCCGCCGGAATCATGCTGCGCACGAGCTCGACGGCCTCCTCGGAGGTCTCGCAGTAGTAGCCTTCCATGTTGCGGCGCTTGAGGTTCTTGATGACGGTTTCCGCGGTGGTTCGATACGAGACGCGCTTGGTGTCTTCCATGGATTCCCCTCTCTGTTGCGCGTGCATCGTGTCGATTGTACCCCCGATGCGGTAAGGATGATCCATGGCGTCGCGCAACGTAACGGGGCTTCGTCGATACGCAGCGCGCCCCGCCGCAGCGAGGCGACGGGGCGCGAAAGGCTTCGGTCGTTGTCCGGCAGTCGACTATGCCAGGGAGGCGCCCAGATCGTTGCAGGCGGAGACGGCCTCATCGTCGGGCTCGTTGTTGGCGATGACGGTTTCCACGACGGAAGCGCCCGCTCCCTCCGCATCGTCCTTCCACGTGTCCATCCATTCGCCCGTGCCCCAGTCGTAGGAGCCGAACAGGGCGATCGTCTTACCGTTGAGCTCCGGCGTGACGGCGTCCCACATCGGCTGGAACTCGTCGGCCTCGAGCTCCTCGTCACCCATCGCGGGGCACCCGAAGGCGATGGCATCGTAGGCGGCAACGCTGTCAGCGCTGAAGTCAGAGGCCTGGACGATGTCGACCTCGGCGCCCTTGGCGGTCGCTCCCTCGGCGACAGCTTGCGCCATCGCCTCGGTGTTGCCGGTTCCGCTCCAGAAGACGACTGCGATTTTGCTCATGGCTCAATCCTTTCTATTCAGTCCGGTCCTGTACCGGACGGTTACCGTGAGGGGGCGACGGTGAGCTGGGCGAGTTGGCAGCCCTGCTCGTGGGCACGCATATACGCTGCCGCGCATCGCCGGAAACGCTCGAAGGTCGCAAGGGCGCTCTCGAGGTTTGCGTAGACCTTCCAGGGGCCCACCGCCAGGTAGTCTTGCCCGCGGTGCTCGATGAACCCCAGCACGTCCTCATAGGGGTAGCCGAGAAAAAACCCCAGCTCGTGCGGGAAGTCAGAACTACAGCCGCGCCGTGTGCACGGGCATGGGGATCCGCTGCGCGGCTGTTTGGCCGCAGGTCCCGACATGGACTGCAGGCGCTCGCCGAGTGTCTGCAGGCTGGCCTCGAGGGATGCGGTGCTGTAGCCGAGTTGCGCCAGCGGTCGCGCCGCCCGCGCGTCTTGCAGGTACGCTTCGAGCGCGCACGGTCGATAGACGTAGACCAGAGCGCCGCATGCGCGCCACGCGAGGACGCGCACGGCAATCCGGGCGGGTGCGATCTGGTCCGCACACGCAGCGAGCGCTGCGCTCAGCTCCGCTTTGCGCCGCAGCCCTTCAGGGCCATCGGTGAAATTGCCGGGGAACGTGAAGAGGCTTGCCGGTTTGAGGGCGGCGAGCGTAGGGGAGCAATGGCGTACGAGTGCGCGCTCAAGGGAGGGCGCGTCGATCGTTCGTGTCATGGGACCTCCTGACGCTCGCAACGATTTAGAAGTTAACCAATAGCAACTTATAGCGACAAGCAAGCTTGGTCAAGAAAAAAGTAATCTATGTCAAACTTTTTCTCAAATCGGAGTATAGTGAGGCTAATGGCCGCGTTCGCAGCGTCCAGAGAAGGAAAGGGGCCGATATGGAAGATATGCTCACCCCCGGCAACGTTATCGTGGTCGCTATCGTGCTCGTTGGACTGGTCGTGGGGATCCGCCGCGCGGTCGACGGGCTGGTGCGAGGGCGAAGCTGCTGCTCCGACGGTGCGGCCCCGCGCCGCAACCGGAGCGTCCCGGTCGCTGATGTCGACGAGCTGCACTATCCCTTCAGCGCCGAGCTCCACATCGGCGGCATGAGCTGCCAAGGCTGCGCCGATACCGTCGCCGATGCGCTCAACAGCGTGCCCGAAACGTGGGCCACGGTCGACCTTGCGACCAAGACGGCGCGCATCCGTTCCCGGAACCCGATCGATATCGATGTCTATGCGACGGCGGTGCGGAACGCCGGCTATCGCGTCATTCGACCTTAGCGCTTCGTTTTCGCGTTCGCCCGCGCTTGAGCGCTCCGGCAGCCCGCTAGGGCCGCCAGAGCTTCCAGATGTCGTCGAAGGGAATCATGCTGTCTCCCAGGTACAGCCGACGGCGCTCGGGTTCGATAGCGCGGATGATGCCGGCGCGCGTCTTGTAGCCGCCGCGGTCGTAGTAGGTGATGCGCACCAGGTCGCCGCGGCGCGCCTGCATGATGGCGCGCGAGAGCTCCTCGCCTTCCTCCTCGGTGAGCTCATGGCGCGGCTCCACGATGCGCTCCTGTTCGCGCACGAGGTCGTAGTAGCCGGTCAGCGCGGCGAAGGGCATGAACTGGGCGGCCCGGCTCGCACGGGGCCGTCCGTCGGCGCGCAGGGTCCCTCGATTGCTCGGGGTGCCGGCGCCCGGGGCCGCCGCGGGCCGCTCGACCGGGGTGAACTCCAAATCCCCCCAAGGCGATGCCATCCGACGCGTTTTCGGGCTCTCAGGCATGATGGCCTCCCACCTGCTCGTTGCGCTCGCGCCCCGTGGCGCCCTGCTTGTAGCTTGTGCCCCGCAGCAGGGCGTTTTTTCCGTACTTGCCGCGCACGGCGAGCACGGCATCGGCGAGGTCGCGCTCGCTTTGCT
>CASEEY010000145.1:0-3712 GCA_949287055.1 uncultured Collinsella sp. | reverse complement strand
CGCTCGCTTTGCTCCGCCTGTACGTCGGTGAACAGGTCGACGGTCGCGAACTCCTCGGGCAGCAGGCCGCCAAAGCCTATGTTCACGCGCTTGATGGGCCGTGCGGGATCGACGATCTCGGCATACAGTGCGTCGAAGCGCGCCATGAGGCGCTTGAAGGAGTTGGTGCGCTCGCCCAGCTTGCGCGAGGCCTCGGCGTATCCGTAGGCACGTCGCCCCCGGACGGTGCGCCTGCCGTGTTCGCCCGTGAAGACGGTGCTCGGCGAGGCGGCGTCCGGGTCACGGAGAGCCTGTCGGGCGCGCACGCCGTCGGCGCTGTAGGACGAGGGGCCTGGCGTTCCATGGGGTGCGCTGACGGTATCGGGGAGCAGCCCATGGTCGCTTGCATGCTCCACGCCGCGGCTGTCGGTGATGCGCGCGCTGCCGCTTGCGCCCAGGCGCGCCAGATCGCGCTGGTCGCTGGCGTAGCCCACGTACAGCGATATGCCGTCGCACACCGCATGCTTGGCCACCAGGTCGAGCACCGAGGCGTCCACCATCTCGCGCAGCACCGTGCGCGCCTCGTCATAGCTGTAGTTGCGCGGCAGCACCTGTCCGCTTGTGATGGAGGTCGCCTCGGGCACGTACGCATGGATTTCGGCGATGGTGCAGGGTTCGATGCCGTGCGCATGGTCGATGAGGTACTCGGCGTTCACGCCGAACTCGCGGTACAGGATGCGCTCGTCGAGCGCGGCCACGCCCATGAGGTCGGCCACGCCGTACTTGGCGAGCCGCGCCGCGATACCAGGACCGATGCCCCAGATGTCGGTGATGGGGCGGTGGCGCCATATCTGCTGGCGGAACAGCTCCTCGTCAAGATACCCGATGCCGTCGTCCACGTGCTTGGCCGTGATGTCGAGCGCGACCTTGGCCAAAAACAGGTTGGTGCCGATGCCCGCGGTGGCGCGGATGCCGCAGCGCGAGAACACGGCGTCCATGAGCTCTTGGGCAAATGCGCGCGCCGTCGTCCGGTAGAGCGTCAGATAGGGCGTGGCGTCGATGAAGCACTCGTCGATGGAGTAGACATGGATGTCCTCGGGACTCACGTACTCCAGATAGATGCCGTAGATCTTGGCCGACACCTCCATGTAGTGACGCATGCGGGGTTTGGCCATGATGTAGTCGATGTTCTCGGGGATGTCGAACACGCGGCAGCGATTGCGCACACCGAGCTTCTTCATGGCAGCGGACACCGCCAGACAGATGGTCGTGCGCCCGCGGTCGGGATCGGCCACCACGAGGTTGCAGGTCAGCGTGTCCCGCCCGCGATCGGTGCACTCGACGGAGGCGTAGAACGTCTTGAGGTCGATGCACAGGTACACCTTGTCTTCGCTGCGTCCGTCCATGTGCGCCCTCCCTCGATCGTCCAATCGCCTATTCCAGAACGTCTGTTCGATAATAGAGGGCCGCGTGGACAAAAGTCAAACGGGCAGGACGCATGCGGTGACGGGAGCTGAACGTGCAGCTAGCGCTGGGTGCTCTACAGGCCCGCCGGCCAGCGGCTCGCCGCAAGGTCGACATGGGTGTCATCGCGGAAGACGACGCCTTCGTCCTCGAGCAGGGCGCGTTGGACCTCCGGGCCCCCGAACGCGAAGCCTTCGCAGATGCGCCCGTCGGCGAACACGACGCGGTGGCAGGGGATTTCGCCGGGACGGGGATTCACATGGAGGGCGAACCCCACGTAGCGCGCCCGTCGCGGCTCGCCCACGAGCTTGGCGATCTGCCCGTAGGTGGCGACGAAACCCTCCGGAATCTGCTCGACCGTCTCGTACACGCGAGCAAAGAAGCCGTCTTTGTCCTGTGTGGCCATGGGGGAGTCCTTTCGCGTCGCTCCATCGTCCCTATTATGCCGCGTTTAGGCACACAGCCTGTCGCCATACGTATGGTTACCCATGGTTAACTTATGAAGAGCTTGTGGACGCCAGGGAAACGCTAGGCAAACGATGAGAAGTTCACTATAGTGAACTCAACGACAGAGCAGGTACAGGCGATGAAATAGACCTCTCTTCGTCACATGATTGCATCCCTCCCCTCTGTGCGATCATCGTTGTGCTACGAAGGCGCCCGCCATCTCAACGGATGGCGGGCGCCTTCGCGTGTCTATCGGTTTGGGAGGGGTTACTCCTCGCTAGCCCAAATGTGCCTGGACGTGGCGGGCGAAGCTCTCCCACGACCAGTCGTCGGCGTCCTCGGGGAGCTTGTCGGGCGAGACGGCGCGGAACAGGCAGCTCGGCACCTCATGCTGGCGGAGGTTCTTGGCGATGCAGGGCGTGCAGCCCTTGTCGTGGTTCACCGGATGGCAGGGGCATGCGTGGTCGGTGCAGGTGCAAAATGGTACGTCGGACATAATGCCTCCTTGCTTCGCAATCAGGCGAGTTCGGTCGCCCTTCATCTACCGATGATACGCCTCAACGTCTCACAGGTGCGGAGCGGTCCGGCGGACGCCCCGTCCCGTTCATGCAGGCTAGTAGACCATTCCCATGGCCTCGCGGACCTCGGCGAGCGTCGCCTCGGCGATCTCGTTGGCGCGGCGGTTGCCCTCGGCGAGCACGTCCTTCACGTAGGCGAGGTCGCCCTCAAACTGGTGACGGCGCTCGCGGATGGGCTCGAAGTAGCTGTTGACCGCCTCGGTCACGTACTTCTTGAGCTGGCCGGAACCGCCCATGCCGATCTCCTCGGCGATCTCGACCTCGGAACGGCCGGTGCAGATGGCGGCGGTGGACAGCAGGCCGGACACGCCAGGGCGATTCTCGGGATCGAAGGTGATCATGCGCTCGGAGTCGGTCTGGCTCTTCTTGATGCGCTTGGCGGTCTCCTCGGCCGTCATGGAGATCGAGATGGCGTTGCCGTAGGACTTGCTCATCTTGCGGCCGTCAAGGCCGGGCAGAAGCGGCGTCTCGGACAACAGGGCGTCGACCTCGGGGAAGACCTTGCCGTAGCGGTTGTTGAAGCGGCGGGCGATCAGACGCGTGAGCTCGATGTGCGGCAGCTGATCGCGGCCGACGGGCACTACGTTGCCCTTGCAGAACAGGATGTCGCAGGCCTGGTGCACCGGGTAGGTGAGCAGAAGGCCGGTGAGCTCATGGCCCGAGGCCTCCATCTCGGCCTTGACGGTGGGGTTGCGCTGCAGCTCGGCCTCGGAGACGAGCGACAAAAACGGCAGCATGAGCTGGTTGCAGGCGGGCACGGCGGAGTGCGCGTAGATCATGGTCTTGTCGGGGTCGATGCCGCAGGCGAGGTAGTCCATGACCATGTTGTACACGTTGTCCTGGATGTGCTCGGTGGTGTCGCGGTCGGTGATGACCTGGTAGTCGGCGATCAGCACGCTCGTGTTGACGCCCATGTTCTGCAGCTCCACGCGGCCCTTGAGCGTGCCGAAGTAGTGACCCAGGTGCAGGCGGCCGGTCGGACGGTCGCCGGTGAGCATGGTGTACTTGCCGGGGTTCTCCGCCAGGTCGGCACGGATCTGGTTGCTGCGCTCAAGCGCGGTCTCGTAGCTGCGTTCGTTGGGCATGGTGTTCTCCTCGTTGGCTTTTAGTTCGGAAAGGCGCTAGGGGCGCCGCTTGTGGGGTTTCTCGTTGGAGGCGGCTTGCGGCCTGCGCGCCGGCTTGCGGTGAAGCGCCTTCTCCAGGTTCTCGCGGTGCTGCTCGCGCAGCTCGCGGCGGTGCTCCTT
>CASEEY010000144.1 GCA_949287055.1 uncultured Collinsella sp. | reverse complement strand
CGCGCCGACGAGTCGAGCATCGAGGACGCCTCGTCGAGCACCAGATAGCTCGGCTGCATGGCGAGCACGCCGGCAAAAGCGAGCAGCTGCTGCTCGCCACCGGACAGGGCGGTGGTGTCGCGCCTCTCGTAGCCTTCCAGCCCCACGCGACCGAGCGCATCGGTCACGCGCGAGCGCAGCTCGTCGCCGCGCGCACCGAGGTTGCGCGGGCCGAAGGCGACCTCGTCGTACACAACCGTCGACACGAGCTGGTCGAAGGGATGCTGGCGCACAAAGCCCACGCGGCGCCTCACCTCACGGCGGGATGCCGCATCGCGGGCAGGATCGCACCCGTCGACCTCGATGCGGCCGGTATCCGCCAGGCGCATACCCACGAGCAAAGCACCGAGCGTCGACTTGCCCGACCCGTTGGCGCCGATGAGCGAGACGACCTCGCCCGGGCGCACCGACAGGGACACGCCATCGAGCGCACGCGGCGCATCGGGGCTGTAGCGCGCCGTCACGTCAGTGGCGATAAGCATGGCGAACACCTCCTCGGCCGCTCGGATACGACAGTCTCGCCCGCACGTTACACAAAAAAGGGCACGTCGGCAAGACGTGCCCTTCTCAACACTGATGGATGCAGCGGCCGTGTTACTCGGCAGCCTGCTCCTCGGCGACCTCCTCGGTCGCAGCCTCCTCGACGGGAGCCTCCTCGGCGGGAGTCTCGAGCGGCCTTCTTGACGACCGGCTCGGAGACGATCTCGATGATGACCATCTCGGCGTTGTCGCCCTTGCGGTGACCGAGCTTCATGATGCGGGTGTAACCGCCGTTGCGGTCGGCCCACATGCCCTGAGCGGCCTTCTCGAAGATCTCCTTCACCAGGTCCTTATCGCCGAGCTTGGCGATGGCCAGACGACGGGAGTGCAGGTCGCCCTTCTTGGCCCAGGTGATGATGGGCTCGACGTAGCCGCGAAGCGCCTTGGCGCGGGTCTCGGTCGTCTTGATGCGGTCGTTGGTGAAGAGCGCCTTGGCGAGGCTCTTCTTCATGGCCTTGGTGTGGCTCGCGTCGGTGCCGAGCTTCAGGCCCTTCTTCCTGTTATGACGCATAGGTATGGTCTCCTCTATTACCGATAGGGCATTAAGCCTTGAGGCTCAGGCCCATGGACTCGAGCTTGTCCTTGACTTCCTCAATGGACTTCACGCCGAAGTTGCGGATGTTGAGCAGGTCGTTCTCCGAGAACTCGACGAGCTGGCGCACGGAGTGGATGCTCGCGCGCTTGAGGCAGTTGTAGGAGCGGACCGAAAGGTCCAGATCCTCGATCTGCTTATCGAGCTCAGCGTTGTCGCTGGTGGTCTCGGGAGCGAAGATCGAGACCTCCTCCTCCGCCTCGGGGGCGTCAGCGAGGTTCATGAACGCAGCCATGTGCTGGTTGATGATGTTCGCAGCCTGGACCACGGCCTCACGCGGGCTGATGGCACCGTTGGTCTCGATCTCGAGGACGAGACGGTCGTAGTCGGTGTGCTGACCCACGCGGCAGGCCTCGACGAGCTTGGCGCAGCGGCGAACCGGCGAGTACAGCGAGTCGACGTGGATGACGCCGATCGGGTCGTTGTCGCGCTTGTTGCCCTCATAGGACACGTAGCCGCGGCCGTAGCCGATGCGCATGCTCATGGTGAGGTGCCCGCCCTCGTTCAGCGTGGCGATGTGCTTCTCGGGATTGACGAGCTCGAACTCCGAAGGGATGAAGAAGTCCGCACCGGTGACCTCGCAGGGGCCGTCGACCGAGATGGTCGCGGTGCCCTCGTCGGTGGTGCCGAGCGAACGGAACACCAGACCCTTGACGTTCAGAACGATATCCGTGACATCCTCGACCATGTTGGGGATGGTCATGAACTCGTGCTGGGCGCCATCGATCTGGATGGCCTCGACCGCGGCACCCTCCAGCGAGGAGAGCAGGACGCGGCGAAGCGAGTTGCCGAGCGTATCGCCGTAACCGCGCTCAAGCGGCTCGACGGAAACGCGGGCGGACGTCTCGTTGATCTCTTCGACCTGAACCTGGGGCCTAATGAATTCTGACATGTAATACCTCCAGCCTCAGCAGCCCAAATGGACTACTTAGAGTAGAGCTCGACGATGAGCTGCTCGTTGATGTCGCCGCTGATCTGCTCACGGCTCGGGTTGGCGAGCACGTTGCCGGACAGCTTCTCGATATCAACCTCGAGCCAGCCGGGGACCTCGAAACGCTCGGACTGGATCAGAGCCTCCTTGATGGGGAGAAGATCGCGATACTTCTCGCCCACGGCGACGACGTCGCCGGGCTTGACGAGGTAGGAGGGGATGTCGACGCGACGGCCGTTCACGGTGAAGTGACCGTGACGCACGGACTGGCGCGCCTCCTTGCGGGTGCGGGCGAAGCCCAGGCGGAAGACGACGTTGTCGAGACGGGTCTCGAGCAGCATCATGAGGTTCTCACCGGTAATGCCGGGCATCTTGCGGGCGCGGACGAAGTAGCTGTGGAACTGCTTCTCGAGCACGCCGTAGATGAACTTGACCTTCTGCTTCTCGCGCAGCTGCATACCGTACTCGGATTCCTTGCGGCGACGCTTGGGCTGACGCTTGGATTCCTTGCCGCTGTAGCCGAGCTCAGCGGGATCGATCCCGAGCTGACGGCAGCGCTTGAGAACCGGAGTCCTATCGATTGCCATAGTTTATCGATCCTTTCGATGAGTTACACGCGGCGACGCTTCTTGGGGCGGCAGCCGTTGTGCGGGATGGGGGTCTTGTCCTGGATGCTCGAGACCTCGAGGCCGGCGGCCTGGAGGGAGCGAATCGCGGTCTCGCGACCCGAACCGGGGCCCTTCACGAAGACGGCGACCTTGTGCATGCCGTGCTCCATGGCGATCTTGGCGCAGGCCTCGGCAGCCATCTGAGCGGCAAACGGGGTGGACTTACGGGAACCCTTGAAACCGACGGTACCGGCGGACTTCCAGGCGATGACGTTGCCCTGGGAGTCCGTGATGGACACGATCGTGTTGTTGAAGGTCGAGCGGATGTGGGCCTGACCCACGGAGATGTTCTTGCGATCGGAACGCTTGATGCGCGTGTCACGCGCGTTGCGCTTGTTCTTAGCAGTAGCCATAGGTAGTCAGTCTCCCTTATTTCTTCTTCTTGGCACCGATCTGGCGCTTCGGACCCTTGCGGGTACGAGCGTTGGTGTGGGTGCGCTGGCCACGGACAGGGAGGCCCTTGCGGTGACGGAGGCCACGGTTGCAGCCGATGTCCATCAGGCGCTTGACGTTCTGGTTGCGCTCACGGCGGAGGTCACCCTCGACCATGATGTGGTTCTGGTCGATGTACTTACGGATCTTATCGACCTCCTCGTCCGTGAGGTCACGGACGCGGGTATCGACATTGATGCCACAGTCGTTGCAGATCTTGGTGGCGGTGGTGCGGCCGATGCCGTAGATGTAGGTCAGACCGATCTCAACGCGCTTCTCGCGCGGAAGGTCGACACCATTGATACGGGCCAACGTTGGTCTCCTCTCTTAGCCCTGACGCTGCTTGTGGCGAGGATTCTCGCAGATGACGAGAACCTTGCCGTGGCGCCGGATGATCTTGCACTTATCGCACATCTTCTTGACCGAAGGACGTACCTTCATCGTTCTTCCTTTCGGTAGTGCTCAAACTACAAATGGAATGTATCTACTCGCCCAGCCGCAGGCGTGAATAACTGATGGCTGGTCAGAACATGCAGACGCGATCGTACGGTTGAGCAGGCCTTACGATCGCAGAGATGCACGTATGGTGCGGTCGCTACTTGTAGCGATAGGTGATGCGCCCGCGCGTCAGATCGTAGGGAGACAGCTCCACGACGACCTTGTCGCCCGGCAGAATGCGGATGTAGTTCATGCGGATCTTGCCCGAGATGGAGCACAGAACCGAATGACCGTTCTCGAGCTCAACGCGGAACATCGCGTTGGGCAGGGGCTCGGTTACCGTGCCCTCGAGTTCGATAGCATCTTCCTTCTTCAAAGCAATCATCTTTCTCTAGAAAACGACAGCAACTGAGAATGATAACAAAAAGCATGCTGGGGATGGCAGATTCGTAATGGCTCCACAATTGATTGAGGGGTGACGGGGCGCGGGCCCCGATATACCCGTCGTGCTCAGACAGGTCCTCGGCCTTCGGCCTGCGGAACTGCGCGCGGCGGGTATATCGGGGCCCGCGCCAGAACCCAACCATCGTCGGACTTTTCGAATGAGGGCCTCCCCCCTGCTCGCTGAATCATTCTCAGTCGTCGGAAGTCGTTTTGGCTCTCGGACCCCAAGTCTGGGTTGCAGCCCTGAACCCTCCCCTATGCGACCTCAGTTGCCGCTTGGAATGGAGGAGCGCATTACCCAGCATGCGCCGGCGGCGGGGAGCGGCGCTGATAAGCGCCCGAACCGCCGCCGCAACTCGCCCCCAGTTGATGCGCGGACCTTAGCTGCTGCAGAAAGCCCCCGGTATATCCCCTCGCGCGCAGTTCCGCAGGCCGAAGGCCGAGGCTGTTTGAGCACGTGGGGATATACCGGGGGCTCAGGTAACCCGAGGGTATAGACCGCTAGAGCTGACCGCCCTGCATGGAGCACCACGGGCCGCGCTCGTCGACCGTCAGGATAACCGGACCGTCATCGGTGATGGCAATGGTGTTCTCATAGTGAGCAGCAGCCAGGTGATCGTTGGTCGTGACGACCCAGCCGTCGGCACCGGTGGTCACGTGGTTGGTGCCAAGGGTGATCATCGGCTCGATGGCGATGACCATGCCGGCCTGCAGGCGGACACCGCGTCCCTTCTTACCGTAGTTCGGGACGTTGGGATCCTCATGCATG
>CASEEY010000143.1 GCA_949287055.1 uncultured Collinsella sp. | reverse complement strand
GCGGCACATCAGAGGGGAGACAAACTGACAGTCGGAAGCGCTTACGCGGCAGCTCCAGCAGCGGCCGACGTAGAGACCTTATCATCGTCCCATGCCCACTTGGGCATCGGGCGCACCAGCTGGAACACGATGGCGGCGGCGAAGGCGATGGCCACGACGGTCCACACGCTGAAGACGCCGGTCGCGAGCAGGTAGAACTGGTTGATCATCAGGCCCACGACCCACGCGAACGCGCACTCGTACCCGATCGCGATCGCGGTCCACTTGCCCGAGTTCATCTGGGCGCGGATGGTACCCATGGCCGCAAAGCACGGGGCGCACAGCAGGTTGAATGCGCCGAATGCGGCGATGGCGCCCATGCTCGGGAACATGCCGGCAAAGGCGACCCACAGATTCGGGTCGGTCTCGGTGCCGTCGGCGATGTGCAGAAGCGAGCTCGCGGTCGCCACGACGTTCTCCTTAGCCACCAAACCGGTGATGGACATGGCCGTCGCCTGCCAGGAGTCAAAGCCGAGCGGGGCGAAGATGAAGGCGATGGCGCCACCGACCATGGCGAGCACGGAGTAATCGGTGAACTCTTCGAGCCCGCCGGTGATGTCGGGCAGGAAGCCGAATGCACCCTCGTACACACCGAAGTTCGTGAGGAACCACACCACGACTGTGGAGGCGAAGATAATCGTGAACGCCTTCTTGATGTAGGCCGAGACGCGCTCCCAGATATGCAGCCACCACGAGCGAATGGACGGGAAGTGGTAGCTCGGCAGCTCCATAACAAACGGCGTGGGGCGGCCGGCGAAGAGCTTCGTCTTCTTGAGCATGATGCCCGAGGCGATGACGGCGATAACGCCCAGGAAGTAGAACAGCGGAGAGATCCAGCTGGCCTCGGCGTCGCTCACCATGGCGCCCATGAGCAGCGCGATGATGGGGAGCTTGGCGCCGCAGGGGATGAACGTCGTGGTCATGACCGTCATGCGGCGGTCCTTCTCGTTCTCGATAGTCTTGGTGGCGAGCACGCCGGGCACGCCGCAGCCCGTGGACACGAGCATGGGGATGAAGCTCTTGCCGGACAGACCGAAGCGACGAAAGACGCGGTCCATCACGAAGGCGACGCGCGCCATGTAGCCGCAGTCCTCGAGGAACGACAGCAGCACGAACAGGACGAACATCTGCGGGATGAAGCCGAGCACCGCACCCACGCCGGCAACGATACCGTCGAGCACGAGGCTCTGCACGAGCGGGCTCGCACCGGCGGCGGTGAGCCAGCCCTCGATGGCGCCGGGAATGGACGGGAACGCCATGCCGAACAGCTCGAAGCCCTCGCCGAACAGGTTGTCGTTCACCCAGTCGGTACCGGCGGTGCCGAAGGCGTCCGCGCCGGTGGCGATCGCGTAGACGGCCCACATGATGAGGATGAAGATCGGCAGGCCGAGGATGCGGTTCGTGACGATGCGGTCGATCTTCTCGGAGGTGCTCATGCGCGCCGGGGCCTTCTTGAGGCAACCATCGACCATGTGCGCGATCACCGCGTAGCGCTCGGAGGTGATGATGGACTCCGCGTCGTCGTCGCAATCGGTCTCGCACTGCGCGATGAGCTGCTCGACCTGGGCGGCGTGATCCTTGGTGAGGTTGACGACGCGTGCCGCGTCCTCGTCGCGCTCGAAGAGCTTGACTGCCCAGTAGCGGCGCTTGTTCGCCGGCACGGATGCCGGCAGCAGGTCCTCGATCTTGGTGAGGACGTCCTCGATCGCGGAGTCAAAGCGGTGCTCCGGCACGTTGCCCTTCGCGGCGGCCGCGCGCTTCGCCTGCGCAATGAGCTCATCGATACCCTTGTTGCGCAGCGCCGAGATCATCACAACCGGGCAGCCGAGGCTCTTGGAGAGCGCCGCGGTATCGATCTTGTCACCCTGCTTTTCCACCAGATCCGCCATGTTGAGGGCCGCGACCACGGGGAGTCCGGTCTCGACGACCTGGAGCGCCAGATACAGGTTGCGCTCGAGGTTCGTGGCGTCGATGACCTGGATCACGACGTCAGGCTCGCCGCTCATGAGGTAGTCGCGCGAGACCCGCTCCTCCGGGCTGTAGGGGGAAAGCGAGTAGATTCCGGGGAGGTCAGTGACGCGCACGCTCTTGTCGCTGATGAGCGTGGCCTCCTTCTTCTCAACCGTGACGCCCGGCCAGTTGCCGACATAGCCGTTCTGGCCGGTGATCAGGTTGAAAAGTGTGGTTTTGCCGCAGTTGGGGTTACCCGCCAACGCGACGTGAAGCTGTGAAGACGCCATGCGTTCCTTCTTCCATAAGGCTTTGAAACTTGGATAAGCTGCTGAGCCAGCCCTTCTACGGTAGGGGTCGGTTGGGGACGTGTTCCGTTCAACCCATTTTGGGTCGGTTGGGGACGTGTTCCGTTCAACCCATGTGTCGCGCCGACATCTCCTGAACGCGGAGGCGTCTTCGCATCAACCCATACTGTTAGAAAAAGCTAACTCTACCTGTGCAAATGGCCCGTACGATGCCGCTAATCGACTTCGACGATGGCCGCCTCCTCCTTGCGGATGGAGAGCTCGTAGCCGCGAACGGTAATCTGAATGGGATCGCCCAGCGGAGCGACCTTTACGACCTTGAACTGCGTTCCCTTAATGAGGCCGAGATCCATCAGGTGGCGACGGAGCGCCCCTGCACCGTGCAGCTTGACGATGGTCGAGCTATCGCCCACCGCCACATCTCCCAGTGTCTTCATGTCCTTCCCCCTTTCCTGCGCTCTCGAAGGGCGTGGCGCCGCCGAACGCCCTTATTCCGTCATAATGCGCTGCGCCACCTTGGCATCCAAACCAAAGCGGGCACCTTTGACCAGCACGATGATGTTGGAGCCGCTCGCAGACACTACGTGCACCTCGGAGCCCTCGACGAATCCGATATTGGCCAGATGGCGCTTCATGTCGGCATCGCCGCGCAGCTTGGTCACGGTAGCGGTCTCCCCGGCGCGCCGCAACGATAGCGGCATGGCGGGCATATGGACTGCGGAAGCCATATCGCCTGGCGCCTCCCTTCGTCGTCCGGTCATGCTGGAAACAGGGGCAGGGCGTGAAGTTAGCCTTGTCTATGTTTCCATCGGTAAACTAACACACGGCTAACTTTTTGTGAAGGGATATCGGACAACTCAGCCAAAAAAGTTACCTAAGGCGTACATTTGTGACAACAGGGGTAGCATTTACCCGACAGCACGCAAAGGCCCGGGTGCTCTTCCGCGTGCGAGGAGCCGGCCGAGGGCTTTGAGCAGGTCGTGACCTTCTACGGCTGGGCGCTCTTTTACATGCGAGGGGCCGGGGTAGGCACGCCCGCGTAAAAACGTGCCGGACGCGCTTTCGCCAAGGGTAAACCTGCCTGCAGAACACGCAGGCGCATCAGGCGCGATTTCACATGCGAAGGGAATGCGCAAAGGGATGCGGGCGAGAAGCTGGGCGCACGGGACGTCGGGACAGAAGGCCGGGGGATAAACCCACCCGCGCCCCATCGTCCCGCCGCCCCGTCGCCGGCGCGCTCCCCTAGCCGAGCAGCGCGAGCACGCGGCGCTTGTGCTCCAGGAACTCCTCGGTCAGGGCAAAGCCGGCGCGCTCAGCACGCGGACACGCGATGCGTTCGGAACTCACGATTCGCGTCGGCTGTCCCGCTTGCGGGGCGCCGCGCATGACGAAAATCTCGTCGGCGAGTTCGAGCGCCTCGTCCACGTCGTGCGTTACCACGAGCGCCGTGGTGCCGAAGCGCTCGGCCACATCAAGGAACCAGGCGTGCATATCAGCCTTCGTGAAGGCGTCGAGCGCCGAGAACGGCTCGTCGAGCAGCATGAATTCCTGGCTGAACAGGTAGCTGCGCAGAAGCGCGGCACGCTGGCGCATACCGCCCGAAAGCTCGGCAGGCCAGCGATCGGCCGTGCCGGCAAGACCGAAGGTGTCGAACAGCTCGAGCGCCTGGGCGCGCGCCTGGTCCCGTGGCACGCCGCGCAGCACGAGCGGCAGCGCCACGTTGTCCGCGATGGTCTTCTCCGGCAACAGGAGATCTTTTTGAAGCATGTACGCGAGCTGCCCGGGCTCGCCGGTAATGTCGCGCCCATCGAGGAGCACGTGGCCGGCATCGGGCAGCGACAGGCCCGCCACCACATGGAACAGCGTCGTCTTGCCGCAACCGGACGGCCCCAGCAGGCAGGCGATGTGTCCCGACGCCACCGTCAGGCTCACGTCGTCGAGCACCTGGACCCCGTCGAA
>CASEEY010000142.1 GCA_949287055.1 uncultured Collinsella sp. | reverse complement strand
CGCCGCGCGGGCGGATCATCGTCATCACGCGGGCGCCGTGCTCGTGGGCGTAGGCAACCGTGTGTTCGATGACGCCCAGCGACGGGGTCGTACCGCCGACGGCCAGGTTGTCGCACAGCTCGATGCGGTTGGCGCCGGCCCTGATCGCCGCAGGCACGTCGGTGAAGTTCTCGGCGCAAAACTCGCGCACAACAGTCGTCTCGCTCACGGATTCCTCCTCGGTAGATGCAGACATGCGGACGGGGCGCAGCAGGTCATCGGGAGTCCCCCGATTGATCGGAGACCCAGCAGATTGCCAATGCGATGGTCACGAACAGCCAGAACGGAACACCCATAGACGCACACCCGCCCTTCCCCACCAGTGTACCCCGCCGCCGAGCATCCGGCACGACGGAGTTGAGACGTACGGCGGGTGAGCAAAGCTCCGGCGCGACTTCCGGCACCCCCCGTCCGTCGCGCGAGGCCCCAGCGCGACATGCAAGACCCTCGTCTGACAGAATGCGTTCGCTCGCGTCTCATTTTGTCAGGCGGGGGTTTGTCGTGTCGCGCTGGGGCCTCGCGCGACGGAAGGGGCGCCGTTATCAGGCGAGGCGCCTCGGCTGCCGGAACGGGACATCGGACATCTCGCACGACCGTGAACCATCGAACAAGCCCCGCACGCAAAAAGCCCGTCGGCACCCTGAGGCACCGACGGGCCAAAGCTCGACGTATATGCTGCTCGGCAGCGCGTGAGCAGATCAGCCACCCAGGTAGGCGCGGCGCACGTCGTCGTTGTGCAACAGCTCCTCGCCCGTGCCGGAAAGCGTGACGCGTCCGGTCTCCATGACGTAGGCGCGCGTAGCGATGGAGAGGGCAGCCTGCGCGTTCTGCTCGACCAGCAGAATGGTCGTGCCCGCCTCATGCAGCGCCTGGATGATCTCGAAGATCTGCTCCACAAGAATCGGCGCCAGGCCCATCGAGGGCTCGTCAAGCATGAGCAGCTTGGGGTTGGCCATGAGGCCGCGACCCATCGCGAGCATCTGCTGCTCGCCGCCCGACAGCGTGCCGGCGATCTGGCGACGACGCTCCGCGAGGCGCGGGAAATGCTCGTAGACGCGCTCGAGGTTTCCCGCGATGGTGTCCTTGGGCTGCGTGTAGGCGCCCATGTCGAGGTTCTCCTCCACCGTCATCTGCTGGAAGATGCGGCGCCCCTCGGGCACGTGCACCAGACCGTGCTCGACGATCTTCTCGGCGGACATGTGCATGATGTCCTCGTCCATGAACTTGATGGAGCCCGAACGCGAGCGCAGCAGACCCGACAGGGTCTTCAGGGTCGTGGATTTGCCGGCGCCGTTTGCGCCGATGAGCGCTACGACCTCGCCATCGTTCACCTCGAAGGAGACGTTTTTGATGGCGTGGATCGCCCCGTACCACACGTTGATGTTGTAGACGGACAGCATTTACGCCTCCACCTCCTTCTGCTTGCCGAGATAGGCCTCGATGACCGCATCGTTTTGCTGAATCTCCTCGGGCGTGCCCTTGGCGATGATCTTGCCGAAGTTGAGCACGCAGATGCCCTCGCAGATGTTCATGACGAGGTTCATGTCGTGCTCGATGAGCATGATGGCGATCTGGAAGCGGTCGCGGATCTTGACGATATTCTCCATGAGCTCGGCGGTCTCGGACGGGTTCATGCCGGCCGCGGGCTCGTCGAGCAGCAGCAGCTTCGGGTTCGTGGCGAGCGCGCGCACGATCTCCAGGCGGCGCTGGGCACCGTAGGGCAGCGAACCCGCCTCGTGATCGGCCAGGCCGGCCATATCAAAGATGTCGAGCAGCTCGAGGGCACGGTCGTGGTAGTACTTCTCGCTCTTCCAGTGGTGCGGCAGGCGCAGGATGCTCGTCGCCATGCCGCAGTGATGCTGGTTGTGCAGGCCAACCGCCACGTTCTCCTCGACCGTCATCGAATTGAACAGACGGATGTTCTGGAACGTACGGGCGACGCCCAGGCGGTTCACGCGTGCGGGGTCCATGCCGGCGGTATCCTGGCCGTCGACCATGATCGTGCCGCGCGTGGGCTGGTACACCTTGGTGAGCAGGTTGAACACCGTGGTCTTGCCGGCGCCGTTGGGGCCGATGAGGCCGCAGATCTCGGTGCGGCCGACGGTGATGTTGAAGTCGTCGACGGCCTTGAGTCCGCCGAAATCGATGCCCAGGTGCAGGCACTCGAGGGCGGGCGCCTTGCCCAGGTCGCGCTCGGGCATGATGGAGACGCTCGGCACCGGCACCATCTTGGTTCCCTCGCGGCGCGCCTTCGCGAAGTCGGTGAACTTACTCATCGCCCTCACCTCCCTCGGCTGCCACGGCGGCATCGACGGGCGCCTTGCGCAGACGGCCGCGAAGCGCTTCGGCGACGCGCTGGTAGATGCGCGTATGCGGAACGACCATGACGAGGATGAGCACGATCGCGTAGAGCAGCATGCGGTACTGGTTGATCGGGCGCAGGATCTCGGGCAGCACGGTAAGGAAGGCGGCCGAGACGATGGAACCCGAGATGTTGCCCATGCCTCCGAGCACCACGTACACCAGGATGAGGATCGACTGGTTGAAGTCGAACTGGGACGGCGTGATGGTCGAGTAGTTCATGGCGTACAGCACGCCGGCGGCGCCGGCGAGTGCAGAGGCGACCGTGAAGGCCATGAGGCGGTACTTGGTCACGTTGATGCCGATGCTCTCGGCAGCGATGCGATTGTCGCGCACGGCCATGATGGCACGGCCGTCGCGGCTGTGCATGAGGTTCAAGACCACGGCAACCGTGATGAGCACCAGCACGATGCCCAGCACGAACGTCGAGATCTTGTCGATGCCGACCGCGCCCTTCGGGCCGTTGATGAGGATCATGCCCTGGTTCATGCCGAGCGACGCGGTGTCCTTCATCGAGAAATGCAGACCGGCGTCATCAACACCGATATAGAAGTTGTTGAGCAGGTTCTTGATGATCTCGCCGAACGCCAGCGTCACGATGGCGAGGTAGTCGCCGCGCAGGCGCATGACGGGGATGCCCACCAAAAAGCCGATGATGCCCGCCGCGATGGCACCGACCACCGCCGCGCCCACGAAGAGCACGAGTTCGGACTCGATGCCCATGCGGGCAAGGCAGCCCGCCACGACGACGCCCGTGAAGGCGCCGACGCTCATGAAGCCCGCGTGGCCGAGCGACAGCTCGCCCGACACGCCGACCACGAGGTTGAGCGACACGGCGAGCGACACGTACGCGCAGATGGGCACGAGCTGGCCGGACAGCGAATTGGAGATGAGGCCCATGCCGTCAAGCAGGGTGACGGCCACGAACGCCACGATTACGATCGCGTAGGTGATGATCGTGGAGCGGGTCTGCGGACTCAGCACTTTGATTCCCATGTCGATCACCTACACCTTCTCGTTCACGGGCTTGCCAAGCAGGCCGGCCGGACGGATAAGGAGCATGACGATCAGCACGGCGAACACCACGGCGTCAGCGAGCTGCGTGGAGATGTAGGCACGCGCCAGAATCTCGATGATGCCCAGCAGGATGCCGCCGAGCGCAGCGCCGGGGATGGAGCCGATGCCACCGAGCACCGCCGCGGTGAACGCCTTGATGCCGGGCATGGAGCCGGTCGTGGGCATGAGGGTGGGGTACGCGGAGCACATGAGCACGCCGGCGATAGCCGCAAGGCCGCTTCCGATGGCGAAGACCATAGAGATCGTCGAGTTGACGTTGATACCCATGAGCTGCGCGGCGTCGCGGTCCTCGGAGCAGGCGCGCATGGCCTTGCCCATCTTGGTCTTGCCCGTGAACATGGTGAGCGCCACCATGATGACGACGCAGGCCAAGATGGTGATGACCGCCGTGGCGCTGATGGTCAGCTTGCCGTCGAACAGCTGCAGTGCCGGCAGGCTGATGATGGACGAGAACGACTTGGGGTCGGAGCCCATGATGAGCAGCGCGGCGTTCTGCAGGAAATAGCTGACGCCGATGGCGGTGATGAGAACGTTCAGCGACGGGGCGTTGCGCAGGGGCTTGTAGGCCAAGCGCTCCACCACGATACCCAGAACCGTGCAGGCCACGACCGAGAGCAACACGCCCACGAGTGCGGGAAGCCCCAGGTAGCTCACGGCGCAGAAGCACACGTACGCACCGACCATGATCACGTCGCCGTGGGCGAAGTTGAGCATCTTGGCGATGCCGTACACCATGGTGTAGCCAAGGGCGATGATGGCGTACACGCTGCCCAGGCTCGCGCC
>CASEEY010000141.1 GCA_949287055.1 uncultured Collinsella sp. | reverse complement strand
AGGCCGCCCCGGCCGCCCAGGAGGCGCCCGCTGCCGCCGCGCCCGCTGCCGCCGAGGCCGAGGGCCAGTTCATCACCGCCCCGCTCGTGGGCACCTTCTACGTGGCTCCCTCGCCCGACAAGGACCCCTACGTCCAGCCCGGCGACCGCGTCAAGAAGGGCGACACCGTCTGCCTGCTCGAGGCCATGAAGATGATGAGCGACGTCACCGCGCCCTGCGACTGCGTGATCGACGAGATCATGGCCGTCGACGGCGAGCTCGTCTCGTTCGGCGCCCCGCTGATCCGCTACCACGAAGCCTAAAGCAGCAAGGGAAGCGTGACCGCCATGTTCAAGCGAATCCTCATCGCCAACCGCGGCGAGATCGCCGTGCGCGTGTTCCGCGCGTGCCGCGAGCTCGACATCGAGCCGGTTGTCGTGTACTCGGAGGCCGACCGCGAGGCGCTGCACGTGCAGCTCGCCGAGCACGCCTACTGCATCGGTCCGGCCCCGTCCGCCCAGAGCTACCTCAACACCGAAGCCCTGCTCACGGTGGCCAAGGCCGCGCACTGCGATGCCATCCACCCCGGCTACGGCTTCCTGTCCGAAAACGCCGAGTTCGCCGACGAGTGCGAGCGCAACGGCATCAAGTGGATCGGACCGTCCGGCGACGTCATCCGCACGATGGGCAACAAGGCCGCCGCGCGCGAGCTCATGAAGAGCGCCGGCGTGCCGGTCGTGCCCGGCTCCGACGGCTCGGTCGCCGACGTCGCCGAGGCCAAGCGCATCGCCGACGAGATCGGCTACCCGGTGCTCATCAAGGCGGCTGCCGGTGGCGGCGGCCGCGGCATGCGCCGCGTCTTTGACCCCGAGCAGTTCGAGGACCTGTTTGAGGAGGCCCGTGCCGAGGCGCGCGCCTGCTTCAACGACGACGAGATGTACCTCGAGAAGCTCGTCTTGAACCCGCACCACATCGAGTTCCAGATCATGGCCGACACGCAGGGCCATGTCGTGCAGCTGGGCGAGCGCGACTGCTCCATCCAGCGCCGCGGCCAGAAGATGATCGAGGAGACGCCGGCACGCGTGCTCAGCCCCGAGCTGCGCGAGCGCATGGGCGAGGCCGCCGTTGCCGCCGCACGCGCCGCGGGCTACGTCAACGCGGGCACCATCGAGTTCGTCCTCGATCCCTCCGGCGAGTTCTACTTCATCGAGATGAACACCCGTATCCAGGTCGAGCATCCCATCACCGAGTGCGTGACGGGCATCGACCTGGTGCGTGAGCAGCTGCGCGTGGCCTCCGGCCTGCCGCTGTCCTTCACCCAGGATGACATCGCCCTGCGCGGTCACGCCATCGAGTGCCGCGTGAACGCCGAGGACCCGGCCCACGGCTTCATGCCCTCGCCCGGCGCGGTGGACTTCGTCCACATCCCCGGTGGCTACGGCGTGCGCGTCGACACCGGCCTGTATGCCGGCTGCGAGCTGCCGCCCTACTACGACTCGCTCGCCGCGAAGCTCATCGTCTGGGCGCCCACGCGCCTCGAGGCCCTGCGCCGCATGCGCCGCTGCCTCGAGGAGTTCGTCATCGACGGCCCCACGACCAACATCGACATCCTCCATCAGATCATGTACCACCCCGGCTTCATCCGCGCCACGTACAACACGTCGTTTATCGACGAGAACATGGACACGCTGCTCGCGTGGACCAGCGCTGCGGACAGCGCCGCGAAGGAGGCGTAACGCATGGCAGGAATCCTCGCCGAGCGCCGCAACCGGCTGCTCGCCCTCAAGAAGATGCGCCAGCAGGGTACCGCGCCTGTTGTTGAGGAGAAGGCGTGCCCCCAGTGCGGGCGTGCCCTCAATGACGCGGACCTTGCCGACAACCAGCACGTGTGCCCCTACTGCGGCCATCACTTTGCGATCTCGGCGCGCGACCGCGTGGCCATGATCGCCGACGACGGCCAGTTCCGCGAGCTCGATGCCGCGCTCGTGTCCACCGACCCGCTGGAGTTCCCCGGCTACCCCGACAAGCTCGCGCAGCTGCGCGCCAAGACGCGCCAGGGAGATGCGATCGTGACCGCCGTCGCCAAGGTCGGCGGCGTGCGCGTGGCCATCGCCGCGCTCGACACGCGCTTTCTCATGGCGAGCATGGGCGCCGTGGTGGGCGAGCGCCTGACGCGCCTCATCGAGCGCGCGACCAAGCAGCGCCTGCCGCTCATCGTCTTCTCCGCCAGCGGCGGCGCACGCATGCAGGAGGGCATCATCTCGCTCATGCAGATGGCCAAGACCTCCGCTGCCATCCAGCGCTTCTCCGACCACGGTGGGCTGTACATCTCCGTGTTCACCAACCCCACGACGGGCGGTGTGACGGCGAGCTTCGCGAGCCTGGGCGATATCCACCTGGCCGAACCCGGCGCACTGGTGGGCTTTGCCGGCCCGCGCGTGATCGAGCAGACCATCGGCCAGAAGCTCCCCGAGGGCTTCCAGAGCGCCGAGTTCCAGCTCGAGCACGGCTTCATCGACGCGGTGGTGCCGCGTGCCCGCATGCGCGCGACCCTCATCCGCCTGCTTATGCTTCATGGAAAGGGAGGTGCCGAGCATGTCGGATAACCTGCCTGTGACCGTTGACGTGCTGACCGCCGCGCAGCGCGTGGCCATCGCGCGCCATCCCGGTCGCCCCGGCGTGGCCCAGATCATCGATGCGCTGTTCACCGACTTCTTCGAGCAGCGCGGCGACCTGTCCAGCACCGACGACCCGAGCATCATGGGCGGCATCGCCCTGTTCCACGGCCGTCCCGTCACCGTGCTGGGCAACCGTAAGGGCTCCGATATCGAGGAGCGCGTGGCCTGCAACTTTGGCATGGCCTCGCCCGAGGGCTACCGCAAGGCGCAGCGCATCATGCGCGCCGCCGAGAAGTTCGGCCGCCCCATCTTCACCTTTGTCGATACCTCCGGCGCCTATCCGGGCATGGAGGCCGAGGAGCACGGTCAGGGCGAGGCGATCGCCCGCTCCATCGAGCTCATGAGCTCGCTCACCGTGCCGGTGATCTGCGTGATCTGCGGCGAGGGCGGCAGCGGCGGCGCCCTGGCGCTCGCCGTGGGCAACCGCGTCATCATGCTCGAGAACGCCGTGTACTCCGTGCTTTCGCCCGAAGGCTTCGCGAGCATCCTGTGGAAGGACTCGAGCCGCGCCGACGAGGCCTGCGAGGTCATGAAGCTCACCGCTGACGACCTGCTGGAGCTCGGCGTCATCGACGGCATCATCCCCGAGCCCGCCGGCGGTGCGCACGAGAACCCCGCCGCGCTGTTCCAGATCCTGGACACGCAGCTTTCGCGCGAGCTCGAGGCGCTGTCCAAGATGAGCCCGAACGCGCTGGTCAACGACCGCTACCGCAAGTTCCGCGCGATGGGCGCGACCGCCGTGAAGAGGGGCCGCATATGATGGGCGTCAAGATTGTCGGCACCGGCTCGGCTGTGCCCAGCCGCCTGGTGACCAACGACGACCTGGCCAAGATCGTCGAGACCTCAGACGAGTGGATCTCCACGCGCACGGGCATCCGTTCGCGCCGCTACTGCGATGCGCAGGCGGGGGAGAGCCACCGCACGCTCGTGCGCGACGCCGCGACGCGCGCGCTTGAGGCCGCCGGCATCGCCGCCGAGCAGGTGGGCGTGTGCCTCGTCGCCACGTTTACGGCTGATACCTGCACCCCGTCCGCCGCGTGCCTGCTCCAGGCCGACCTGGGCATGCCCGAGGACACGCTGTGCCTTGACCTCAACGCCGCTTGCGCGGGCTTTGTCTACGGCCTGCATGTCGCCGAGTGCCTGCTGCCGGGCGCCAAGCGCCCCTACGCGCTCGTCGTCGGCGCCGACACCCTGTCGCGTGTCATGGATTTCGAGGACCGCACGACCTGCGTGCTGTTTGGCGACGGTGCGGGCGCCGCGGTGCTCGAAGGTGCCGAGGGCTACCCCGCGCTGCATGCCGTCTGGGGTTCGCGCGGCGACGACGCCTCGCTGTTCGCTCCCGGCGTGGGCTGCGACGAGCCGTCCTACCTGCACATGGACGGCCGCGCGGTGTTCCGTTTCGCGACCGAGGTCATGCCGCGCTGCACGCGCGAGGTGCTGGACGCCGCCGGGCTTTCCGTCGACGACGTCGACCGCTTTGTGTACCACCAGGCCAACAAGCGCATCGTGGACTACTCCGTGAAGAAGCTCGGCCTCGACCCCGCCGTGCGAGGGCAACATCGACCACACCGGCAACACGTCGGCCGGCAGCGTGCCCATCCTGCTCGACGAGCTCGTGCACGCCGGCAAGATCGGTGCGGGCGACCGCGTCCTCATGGCAGGGTTCGGTGCGGGCCTTACCTGGGCCGGCGCGCTGGCCGAATTCGCCTAGATACGTGCGGCCGACAAGATGGTGCCAGGTACAAACTTGTCGCCAACTTGTCAGCCGACAAGTTTGCACCTGGCACCAACCTGTCGCTTGAGAAAGGACATGCAGATATGAAGAAGCTGAACGAGATCCTGGGAACCGAGTTCCCCATCATCCAGGGCGGCATGGCCAACATCGCCACCG
>CASEEY010000140.1 GCA_949287055.1 uncultured Collinsella sp. | reverse complement strand
AACAGCTCGGCAGCATTCTCACCTCGCTCGTGGGGCAGGCCATTGGCTACGCGTGCTACGGCTTTGCCATCTACCGCCTGTGGCAGGGGCAGATCAGCTACGGCACCATGACCATGCTGGTCGGTATGGCGGGCTCCCTGCGCTCGTCCTTTTCCTCGGTGGTCAACCTGGTCCCCAGTGCGTTACGCGCCTGCGTGAGTGCCGGCCGCGTCATGGAGATCACCGAGCTCCCGCGCGAGACAGCGACCGAGACGCCCAAGCTCGCGCGCATGCTCGAGGGTGCTCGCGACACGGGCGTGCGGGTAGAGATGCACGGCGTCACCGCCGCGTATCCCGAGGGCAAGGCGGTCTACGAGGGCGCGGAGTTCTGCGCAGCTCCGGGCGAGATCGTCGGTTTGGTAGGCCCTTCAGGTCTGGGAAAGACCACGACACTCAAGTTGCTGCTGGGGCTTTTGCACCCTCGCGCCGGGCAGGTGACCGTATCCTGCGGCGACGAGGGCCCCGAGCCCGTCTCCGCCGCCACCAGGAAGCTCTTCAGCTACATCCCGCAGGGCAACACGCTGTTTAGCGGCACCATTGCGGACAACGTGCGCCTTATGCGCCCAGATGCCACCGACGAAGAGGTCGAGCGGGCGCTTCGGGCAGCATGCGCGTGGGACTTCGTGAGCGAGCTGGAAGACGGGGTCAACACCGTCGTGCGCGACAATGCGCAGCGCCTGTCCGAGGGCCAGAAGCAGCGCATCTCCATCGCGCGCGCCGTGCTGGCGGATGCCCCGGTGCTGCTGCTGGACGAGGCCACGAGCGCGCTGGACGTGGCGACCGAGCGGCGCGTGTTGCGCCAGATTGTGAGTTACGACCCAAAGCGCACCGTCATCGTGACGGCGCACCGGCCGAGCGTCTTTGAGCAGTGCACGCGCGTGTATCTGATCGACGGCGGCCGACTCGAGGCGATCGACGAGGGGCGCCTGCGCGAGTTTCTGGGCGAGGACGCCCCGAAAAGCCTGGCCGCCGGTGCGACCAAGCAATCAGGTGAGAGGAACAGCGAATGATGAGACTGCTGAGAGGGGCCGCCCTGGTGGCGCTGGCGCTTGCGGTCGCGGTGTTTGCCTATGCCGGGATACGGGAGTTTGTCACCCGCGACGTCAGCGCGCCGAGCATCTCCATCGAGGGCGATTCCATCGAGATCCCCTGCGATTACACACAAGAGCAACTCATGGAGGGTGTCACGGCTTCTGACGCCGAGGATGGCGACCTGACCGATCAGGTGTTGGCGGGCAGCTTCACCCGCTTTATCCGCCCTGGCGTGAGCGACCTGAGCTACGTGGTGTTCGATTCGTCGGGCCACATGGCCACGGCGAGCCGTCAGGTGCGCTTTACCGACTACCATTCTCCGCGCTTCACGCTCTCTGAGCCGCTGGTCTTTGCGGAGGAATCCGCCACCAGCTCCGACGTGCAGGCGCTGTTTTCTGTCACGGACATGATGGATGGTGACCTGACGGGCGGGATTACCTGCACCGACACGAACGCCGTGTACGACACCCCCGGCGACTACACCATCACCATGGAGGTCTCCAACAGCTTTGGCGACACCGCGAGCTACGCGTTTCCCGTCCACGTGTACGAAAGCGGCACCCAGGACGCCGTGATCGAGCTGACCGATCCACTGGTGTATGTGGGCCAGGGCGACGATTTCGATCCGCTGGCGTATGTGGAGGACGTCACCGATGCGTCGGGGAAGTCCTATGACGCCGGCTCGCTGCAGGTCGATTCGCAGGTGGACACGGCAAAGCCGGGCATCTACGAGGTCCATTACCAAACGGACGGCGACGTGCCGAGCGGCCAGATGTGGCTGACCGTCATCGTGGAGGAGGCGCTGTCATGAGCGGACGCGGAGTGATTTTGGACGGCGTCACGCTGCGCGAGGCGGCGCGCCAGGTTGTCGTCAACTGGTGGGTGGTGCTGGCGTTTGCGCTCGCCGCGTTTCTGGGCATGACGGGCGTGGGCAGGCTGACCTATGCGCCCCAGTACACGTCTTCTGCCACGCTGGCCATTCGCGTCAAGGGTGCGGATGCGTACTCGTCCCTTGTGCAAGCAAGCCGGATGACGGCGGTGTTCAGCGAGGTCTTTCAGAGCTCGGCGCTGCGTCGTGCCATCGCCTCGAGCGTGGGCGAGCCCGTAGAAGGTAGCGTGTCCTGCGCGCAGGTGCCGGACACCAACCTGCTTACGCTGAGCGTCACCTCGTCCACGCCGCGCCAGGCGTACCTGTTCATCCAGTCGGCGCTCCAAAACTACGAGCAGTTCTCCGGCACCGTGTTTGCCGACGCAGAGCTGCAGCTGGTGCAGGAGCCCTCCATTCCGGACGGGCCTTCCAATGTGTCGCCGCTGATCGCCTATCGCGCGCTCGGTGCCGTGCTCGCCGCGGGATGCGCCGTGGTGCTGGTGGCCCTGATCTATCTGACGCGCAACACCGTCAAGACCGCGGACCGGGCGCCCGATTTGCTGGACGGTCGGGTGCTCGGAACGATTCCGTACGAGCGCAAGCGCACTACGGGAAAGGGCAGGGCGAAGTCGACGCCGGCGCTTTTGATTTCGTCCCCGCTGGTGAGCATGGGGTTTGCCGAGGCGAATCGCCGCGTGGCGATGCGGCTCGAGGCGCATCTGCATGCAAGCGGCTTTAAGACGGTGCTGGTGGTGAGCGTTGGGGAAAACGAGGGAAAGTCGACGGTTGCGGCAAATCTGGCGGGTGCTTTGGCAGAGCGCGGCAAGCGGGTGCTGCTGATTGACGGCGACTTTAGAAAGCCCGCCCAGTGGCGCATTTTTGACGAAAAGAAGGGGGAGCGCCCTTCGTTTTCCGACCTCATCCTCAGCGGGGAGGGCGTCAGGCACACGATTGCGCGAAACGACCGGATCGGTATCTACGAGCTCTTCCAGTACGAGGCGCTCCACGACCCCACGACGGTGTTCAACAGCGAGCGTCTGGCTGCCGCGATGGAGTCGTTCCGTCGGCAGTTCGACTACGTCTTGGTGGATTGCTCACCTGTCGCAGCCGCGGCGGACGCGGAGCTATGGATGCGCCACGTGGATACCGTCGTCATGGTGGTGCGCCAGGATGTGGCCGACGTGCGCATCATCAACGATACCGTGGATGTCGCTTGGAAGAGCGCCAAGGATTTCTCGGGTTTTGTGCTCAATGCCTTTCAGGGTGAACGGCTTTCAGTTGGCCGGCGCGGTTACGGCGCGTACTGAGACGCCGGGATCACAGGGGGAGCTGATATGGACGATCAGAGATACAGTCGGGGCGGCCGTGCGGACCTCGACGAAGAACAGGGGATGGACGTAGCGGAGCTCGCCAGCAACTTCGCGCGCATCGCGCGGAAGATGTGGTGGCTCTTCCTCCTGCTCATTGCCATCGGGGTCGGCGGCATGTATGCGGTCAGCTACGTGAACTACGAGCCCATCTATCGCTGCGAGGCGACCTTTACCATCAGCTCGGGCGACGGCGGCAGTCTGTTCAGCTCGGTCAACTCGGCCAGCCAGCTGTCCAAGACCTTCCCGTATGTTCTGGACAGCGGCTACTTCCGCGGTGTACTGCTGGACGCGCTGGGGCAAGACGAGCTCAACGGTACCATCGAGGCCCAGACCATCGACGATTCCAACATGGTTACCATGCGGGTTGACAGCCCGTCCCCCGAGGACGCGCGCGCCATCCTGGAGAAGGCACTCGAGGTCTACCCCGAGGTCTCCCGCTTTGTGCTGGGCGACATCGCGTTTAGCCTCATTGACGAGGTCTCGGCGCCCACGGCCCCGATAAACGAGCCGAGCGGGCGAAGGATCTGGGGCTATGGCGTCATGGGCGGCGCCTGCGCGGCAGCCCTTGTCGTCGGATTGATCGCGCTGTTCAACAACACGGTTAAGACGCCGGGGGACCTGGAAAGCATCTCGAGCATGGTGTGCTTGGGGGCCTTGCCCGAGGTTCGCTCCAAGGCGCGTAAGCGCAGCACGGCGAGCAGGTATATCTCCGCGCTGGACCGTCGCGTCCCGCACGGTTTTCGCGAAAGCGCCCGCGCGATGGGCGCGCGGGTTCGCGACGCGCTGGCCGAAGGCGGCGGAAAGACGGTGCTCGTCACCAGCAGTATGCCCGACGAGGGCAAGTCGACCGTGGCGATCAACCTTGCCGAGCAGCTTGCCCAAGATGGGAGCAAGGTGCTGCTCATCGATTTGGACCTGCGCAGCCAGAAGGACCGCGAGCTGCTGGGCTGCACGTCGGGCTACGGTCCGGCCGAGGTTCGGGCTACGGTCCGGCCGAGGTGCTTCAGGATCCCGCGTTGGGATCCGAAGGCTGCATCGTGTACCTCGAGGACAACGGCATCAGCTTCTGGGGAGGCGGGACGCCCGTTGCGCATCCCGTCGAGGTACTCAACAACGGTAGGTTGCCGAAGGTTCTGGACGCGCTGCGCGCCCGCTGGGATTACATCGTTCTTGACGCGCCGCCCTGCGGGGTGTTCCAGGATGCTGCCATGCTTGCCGCCTGGGCGGATGCGGCGCTGCTTGTGGTTCGCTTTGACCGGGTGAGCCCTCGCGACGTCCAAGAGGCCCTGACCATGGTGGAGGGCTCTAAGGCGGCGGTGCTGGGCTACGTCCTGAATGCCTCCCCACAGAGTTCGGGCAGCTACGGCTACGGATACGGCCGCTACGGCTATGGAAAGTACGGCTACGGCTCGTATGGCGAGAAGTACGACACGCTGTCGCAGGAGGCCGACGAGGCCGAAAGGCCCCGCGTGGCCGCCCGGGTCGAGCAGCCCGAGGGCGACATCGTGCTGCCGCGGGGAAACCATTGGAAGGTGTAGGTCGGCTTTCGTTAAATATAGATACGGGCGACTTACGTTTCTTTTTTAAATTCTGCGTGTCTGGTGGGGGGGGTGTGTAGGTGTCTGGTTGTTTGAGCGTCTCGTCTAACGCGTCCACAGTTTCAATCACTGTGACGGTGCCGGTATATAACGCAAAGAAATACCTGCATGAATGTCTAGACTCCATCTTTTCCCAAGATTATCGCTTTTTCAACGTGGTGATGGTAGATGATGGGTCGACTGATGGCAGCGGGGCAATTTGTGACGGATATGCTCGCCGATATTCTCAGCGGGCCACGGTAATTCACAAAGACAATGAAGGGCCGCTGCTTGCGCGTTGCGAAGGTTTTAATCATTCGTCGGGCGAATACGTTATGTGCGTCGATGCCGATGATGTGCTCTATCCTGGCGCAATAGCCGCCGTTGCTTCGGCTATTGAATTTACGCAGGCAGACATCGTGCATTTTCGTGCATCGAGGAAGGAATTCGAGATTGCACCAGTCGAGGGTGATTTGATTTTTGACTATTACGGCGAAGAGGAGAAATCGACCATGCTTCGCACGTTATGTTGTGCAGCGGGTGGGTCGGCGAACTCCATGTGCTTCAAAGCGATTCGTCGTGAATGCTCCGGGTTCGACATCGATTTCTCTGCCTTTAGGGGGCTAACTTTTGCTGAGGATTTCTTGCATACATTGGCAGTGTATGATCGAGCCCAGACAATCTGCAACTTAAATGCTGTTCTGTACTTTTATAGGCCTGCAAGTGGTGGGACACGATCATATCGTTCAAATTATTACCGTGACGCATGCTGCTGCCTCGATATTGCCGAGAATTATGCGCGACGCTGGGAGCGGGATTATGGCTGTCACGGGCTACTGGCTGGCTTAGCGGCTTGCAGACTCGATGCTGCTGCGAAGTATGCCGAATGGCTTGCTGCGCACAATGATGCTTCCGGGCTCGCCGCTTTGCGCACGTCCAGTGATTTCGTGCGATGCGCGAAGACCGCTGGCTCACAAAGACACTTGAGATGCGATCGTCGTTTTTCCGTTTGGGCGATTTCTCATGGCATCGTGGCGCCGCTTCGGCTGCTTTCGTGGATTAGGACTCAAAAACGGCGATTATTTAAGTGAATGAGGCTAGTTTGTTCTCTATTTTTTCTACAGAGGAGCGTAACGGATTAGTCGGGAACCTGGCCTATGCGATTATTGCGCAGGGTATAGGGTTGTTGTCGAGCATCCTTACGTCGCTGGTGCTTCCAAAGGTTTTGGGGGTCGACGAGTATGCTTACTGGCAGCTTTTTCTCATGTATTCAGCGTATTCAGGTTTTGCGCTTCTCGGTCTCAACGATGGCGTCTTTCTGCGTCTTGGCGGGAAGCGATACTCCGAGATAAATAAGGGTGAGCTAAAGGCGCAACAGCTAGTCATTGCCGCTTCTCAGATGCTGGTTGCGATTGGCTGTTTGGTCGCGATAGCGGGCGCGGACTTTGATGGTTATCGTGGCGTAGTTTTTTCGTTATGCGTGCTTTTTGGTCTGCTCGCAAATCTCGCACAGTGCTTGCGCTATGTTTTCCAGTGCACAAATTTGACACGGATATCTTCGATAGCCGATTTCAGCTTTAAGGGGATATTCTTCATCTACATGGGGACGGGGCTTGCCTTGGGTGTCAACAGCTCGTTCCCCTACATCGTTGGATATGTCATATGCCAGGCAATCGCTTTGCTGTACATCTGTGTTTGTGCACGTGATCTGCTTCTTGCAAAGGCGTCCTTTTCTGGGGTGCTGCGCATTTGTGCTTCCGACATCAAGTCCGGCCTTAAAATCATGGTGGCATTTTACGCCGACTCTTTGATTGCCGGGTTTACACGAATGTTGACCGATTGGCGTCTCGGTCTCGCCGCATTCGGTAAGCTATCTCTTTCGTTTTCGATTACTAGTTTTGTTCTAGGTTTTATTGGGCAAGTTTCCATTGTTGTTTTCCCGCTGCTCAAGCGGCTTGGCTTGGACGGGCAAAAGGAAAAATACCTTTCAATAAGGTTGATTCTGCATACTGTACTGCCCTGCGCTTACTTGTTATATATTCCGGGAAAGGTGGTGCTTGGTGCTTGGCTCCCTGCGTACGAGGAGAGTTTGAGATACCTAGCGCTGACTCTGCCTCTTTGCGTGTATAGCTGTAAGGCTAATCTGCTATTCAATACGTACATGAAGATTGAACGTCGAGAAGGGACTCTCTGCTTGGTAAACCTGGTGGCCATGCTTTTCAATGGCTTGCTGGCCTCCCTAAGTATTGTGGGATTCACAAGTATTGAAGCTGCAGCATGCGGAATCATTGCAACTGTATGGCTTCGAGACTTGGCATTTGAGAACCTTATGTCTCGACGATTTGGCAACTCGATCGTTAGCTTTTCCCTTGCCGAGGCGATTATTACCGTTGGATTTATGGCATCCTCTTGGCTGATGGATATCTGGAGCTGGCCCGTTGTCGTCGCCATGGTGTCTATTTACTTGCTAGTAAATCATGAGGGTGTGCGGCTGGTTTCTGAACATATCAAGAGGAAAATAGGGCAAAGAGCTTGATAAAGATCTCCGCCAGCTATTGAGATGCGTGTAGACGTTTTGGGGCTATAAGAGCCTGCAGCCCCACACTCTGCCGCGAAAACGCCCTGGTGACTCTTTGCATCGCCGTACTGAGTGCGGTAATGCAAAGAGCCCCCAGGGCGTTTTCGCGGAGCACCATCGCGGCTTCAGGGGAGAGCGTATGTTCGGTTTTCCCCAGCGGTGGTTTACTTTTGGATAACCAGTTGAGAAATCCACAGGTACGCGCTGCAAAAAGCGAAAGCGCGGAAAACCATGAGCATTCGGACTGG
>CASEEY010000139.1:961-5342 GCA_949287055.1 uncultured Collinsella sp. | reverse complement strand
CATGAAGGTCATGCTCGTCAACGGCAGCCCGCGCAAGGCCGGCTGCACCGACCGCGCGCTGCGTGAGGTCGCGCGTACGCTCGAGGACAACGGCATCGAAGCCGAGGTCTTCTGGATCGGCGCCAAGCCGGTCGGCGGCTGCGTCGCCTGCGGCGGGTGCAACGCCCGAGGCGCCTGCGTGTTCGGCGACGTCGTGAACGAGTTTCGCACAAAGGCGGCCGAGGCTGACGGCTTCGTGTTCGGCGCTCCCGTCCACTACGCCCATGCCGCGGGGTCGCTGCTCGCCTTCATGGATCGCCTGTTCTACTCCAACGGCCGCGCCGGACAGCCGAACGTGTTCGCGCATAAGCCCGCCGCCGCGGTGACGAGCGCGCGCCGCGCGGGGACCACCGCCGCCCTCGACGATATCCAGAAGTTCTTTACCATCTCGCAGATGCCCATCGTGAGCTCGCGCTACTGGAACAACGTCCACGGCAGCAGCGCCGAACAGGTGGAGCAGGACGAAGAGGGCCTGTGGACCATGCGGCAGCTCGGCCGCAACATGGCCTGGATGCTCAAGTGCATTGAGGCCGGACGCGCCGCCGGCATCGAGCTTCCCGAGCAGGAGGCCGGCACCTGGACCAACTTCGTGCGCTGATTCGTACGAACACCTCCGATTGGGTGCCCGCAAGGCCAACAGCCCGCCTTGCGGGCACCCGGAACCACTCGTTTCGGCACCTGTGGTCATGAATGAACGATTCCTGTCGGGATCTCGGCCTCTGAAAGCGCATGCAGGCGGCGATATCGCTGTGCGGTATCGCCGCCTGTTATTTTATATGTAATTTTTTATCTCATTTGATGTCACACTCGGTGCGTTTTGTTCTACGCACGCACGGTCGTGCCCCAAAGCCCCCTTGAAGACGGCCCGGCACGTCAGTAATCGTTCATTTTGTGCCATCGTCAGCATTCCGAACGGATGCGCAGCCCTCGGCAGGTGAATGCCGTGCATCAACTTACGCGATAACCGCAGCTTCCGCACCGTCGATCTGAATATCGGTGTTGAAGTACGCCGTCAGCGCGTCGATGACGAGCTGCACGTCGTGGGCGCCAGCCGTCTCGTAGCTCGAGTGCATGGCAAGCTGCGGGCAGCCCACATCGATGGCGTGCATGCTCACGTGCGCGTTGGAGATGTTGCCGAGCGTGGAGCCGCCGGCCATGTCACTGCGGTTGGCGAAGGTCTGGTGCGACAGGCCCGCGTCGTCGAGCACCGCGGAGAACACCGCGCGCGAGAACGCGTCGGTGCAGTAGTGCTGGTTGGCCGCCTCCTTGATCACGATGCCGCGATTCAGGCGCGGGTCGTTGGCCTCGTCGGCCATCTCGGGATGGTTGGGGTGAATGGCATGGGCGTTATCGCAGCTTACCAGCATCGAAGACGCGAGCGCGCGCACGAGGCTCTCGGGCGTGCGGCCGATGCGGCCGTTGATGCGCTCGAGCGTGTCGCGCAGCAGCGTCGACGCAGCGCCCTGCTTGGTGTGCGACCCGACCTCCTCGTTATCGAAGCAGACGTACACCGAGACGTCGCGTTCGTTGTCGAGCGCCAAAAACGCCTCGAGCGCGGTGTAGGCGCACATGAGGTCGTCGAGCTTCGGCGCCGACACGAACTCGTCGGCGGCTCCCCAGATGCGCGGTTCCTGACGGTTGACCAAAAACAGGTCGCGGGCAAGGATCTGCTCGGGTTCCACGCCCAGCTCATCGGCAACGAGCGCATCGACGGCGCCGCGCGTCAGCTCCCCGGTGGAAAACAGCGGGCACAGATCGACCGCACGGTTGGGCGAGAAGCGGTCGTTCACGCTGCGGTCCATATGGATGGCGAGGCTCGGGATGAGGGCGACGTCGCGGTCGAGCGCAAGCAGGCGGCTCTCCACGCGCGAACCGTTGCGCACCATGACGCGGCCGGCAAGCGACAGCGGGCGGTCGAACCACGTGTAGTCGATCATGCTGCCGTACGCCTCGGTGTCCAGGCGCAGATACGAAGCGGGGCCTTCGAGCTCGGAGACGGCCTTCAGCTTGAACGTCGGCGAATCGGCATGCGACGCCGCGATCTGGAAATGGAACCCCTCCTGCGGCAGGTCGCTACCGACGTGCCAGGCGATTACGCTCGAGCCGTTGCGCTGCGTGTAGTAGTCGCCGCCCGGCTCCATGGACCACGGCGCGCCCTCGGGCAGGTAGGTAAAACCTGCCGCCTCGAGCCGCGCCCGAATGGTCGCGACCGTATGAAACATGCTGGGACTCTGCTTGATGAACTCGATGAGTCCGCGCGCCGCGCACGTGTCGGTCTCTCTGTGATCGGCCATGAGGGGCACCTTTCTGTCCGCCATCTGTCGGCACCAGTCTAGCGCGCACCCCGCGCAGGGCAACCGCGCCGAGCGCCCTTACGGGGTTTCGCCACATCTGTCGTCGGCATGGGACGATGAGAACCGCCCGTTCCACCCCCGCGAGGCCCCTTTGCCCTTCCCGTCACGCGCGCATCACATAGTCGCGCTATGCTTTCGTTGGATGGAGCACGCACCGCGTGAAGGAGCAGCCATGGCCGAATCTGCACGCACCGCCCGAACGGTCACCCTCGCCATCGTCGACGCCCTCGACCGCACGCTCTCGTGTGGCAGCGAGGCGATCGAGCTCGCCGTCATGACGCTCGCAGCAGGCGGTCACCTGCTGCTTGAGGACGTGCCGGGCATCGGCAAGACCACGCTCGCCCGCGCGCTCGCCCGCGCGGTCCAGGGAACCACCGCGCGCATCCAGTTCACCCCCGACATGCTCCCCTCCGATATCACGGGCGTCTCGGTCTTCGATCCGCAGGAGAAGGGCTTCACGTTCTACCGCGGCCCCCTGTTCGCGCAGATCGTGCTGGCCGACGAGATCAACCGCGCCAACCCGAAGACCCAATCGGCGCTGCTCGAGGCTATGGAGGAGCGCCGTGTCACCGTGGACGGCGCGACCTACGACCTACCACGGCCGTTTACGGTCATCGCCACGCAGAACCCCGTTGAGATGGAGGGGACCTACCCGCTTCCCGAAGCCCAGCTCGACCGCTTCATGTGCCGGATCAGCCTGGGATATCCCGATGCGCGCGCCGAGGCGCGCATGCTCATGGCCCCCAGCGGCACCGAGCCGCTCGCCAAGCTCAAGCCCGTCTGCAGCGCAGGTGAGCTCGCCGCCGTCACGCGCACGGCGGCGCGGGTGCACGTCGACCCCCGCGTCGCGGCATATGCGGTGGCAATCCTGGCGGCCACGCGCACGAGCCCGCTTGCGCGCCTGGGAGCATCCCCGCGCGCCGGGCTCGCCCTGCTCGCCATGAGCCGTGTCCGCGCGATGCTCGACGGCCGCGACGCGGTGTTCCCGGGGGACATCCGCGCCATGGCGCCCGCCGTGCTCTCCCATCGCATCGTCTTTTCCGATCCCTCGGTGCAGGCGGCTGGCCTTACAGCGCAGCAGCGCGAACTCGAGCGCATCATCTCCGGCGTGCCCGCCCCCAAGGCACGATAGCGAGGGACCATGGCGGCCCCGCGCGCCCGAAGCGCGCCGAACGGTACAACCCAGCGCGATGTAAAGCCCGCCGCCGTGCGGCGACGCATCACGGAAGCTGGCAGACGGCGCGCACTCCGGCGTCCCATCCCCTTTCGCCCGACGCTGCGCGCCCTCGTCGTGCTCGCCGTGGGTGCCGCATGCCTGCTGCTGGGCTCCCAAACGGCGTCCGAGGCCCTCGTGGCGGGTTCGCTTGCCTGCGTCCTCGCGCTTGCAGCGGCACTCATCAGCGTGCTTGCCGGGCGGGTCGCGACGGGAAGGACACCTGCGCCAATCGGCAGCGCGGAGACAACGGACGGGAGCCCGATCCGCCGTCTCACCGGCACCGCACTCAAGCTCATCGCGGCGCCGGCAATCGGAGACACGACCATCTGGGAACAGGTCGATCAGCACGGCAGAGCCGTGCGCACGCTCGAGGGCGACCAGCCGCCGCGCGAGCGAGGCCTGTACCGCTCCCTCGAGACGGTGATCACCTGCCGCGACGTCTTCGGCTTCTGGATAGCACGCCGAACGCTGACGAGGCGCAGGGAGCTCTGGGTGCCGCCCAAGGCGCGCACGCAGCCGAGCCGTGCGCTCCAAGACCTCCTGGCGCGCCGGTCCCCCTTTGCCCTCACGGCGCAGCGCGAGCGCTCCTCGGCGCTCGTGCGCCCCTACGAGCAGGGCGACCCGTTGCGCGCCGTATCCTGGAAGGCAACGGCACACCACGGCACGCTCATGTCGTTTGAACACGAGCGGACCGAGCGCGTCCTCCCCCTCATTGCCATCGATGCGGCGACACCCGGCGATATCGATGCGATCGCCGAGGAGGCCGCCGACG
>CASEEY010000139.1:0-912 GCA_949287055.1 uncultured Collinsella sp. | reverse complement strand
TTGCCTCCCTGCAGGCGGATCCCCCAGATGGAGTCGGCCAGACACCCGGCGCACAGGAACAGGCAGCGGCCATCGCCCGCCAGGCCCGCTTGGGCGGGCACGCCGAAGCCGCGCCGATCGTCCTTATCGCCAGCGCATCCGATACGCCGCTTTCGCGCGCCTTGCGCAAACTTCCCGAAGGACGCGCCCTGACGGTTCTCGTCGCGCAGAGCCCGCGGCACCGCACCGATGCCTCCGGGCAGCGCGACACCGTGGAGAAGACCGCGCCGAGACGAGGCACGCGGCAGAAAACGCCCGCGCTCCCACGCCCCGACGGCGTGAGCGATGTCCTGTCCTGGATATGCTGTCTGATCCTGATCGCGCTCACCGTGCGCGATGCGACCGCGCTCATCGAGCCGTCGTCCTGGCAGACCGTCGGCGCCGGCGCACTCGCCGCGGCCGCAACGGCGGCGACGGTTGCGCGCCGGATCCCTGGGCTCCGTCGGGGCATCGGACGCGCCGCGGCGCTCGTGGGCGCCGGCACGCTCATCCCCATCGCCTGCATCGTCGCGGCGGCGTCCCTGCTCCACGCGCAGACCGGCATCGACGTCCTTGTCCCGCGCGCCAGCCTGGCACCGCTCGGCATCGATGCCCAAGGAGACGGTCTGGGCTGGATCGCACCCGTCCTCATCCGCGGTATCGAGGAGCTGTACTTCGGTCAATGGGTGCCCGTAAGTGTGAGCGCGGTGTCGGACGCCGCCCTCGCGATCGCCGCCGCCCCACTCGCCGTGCTCCTCATGGCGCTCATGGCCTCCCGGCGCGCCCGCGCTCTGCTCGCCTGCGCGCCCGCGAGCCGCGCCCAGCGCGCGGCGCTCGCCCTGTGCATCGCCGCCTTCGTGGCGCTGTGGGCATGGCGCATGGCCGTGCCGGCGG
>CASEEY010000138.1 GCA_949287055.1 uncultured Collinsella sp. | reverse complement strand
TGCCTGCGCGCGCGATACCGGCAAGCGCGTCGAGCTGTCGACGGCAGGCTGGCGCAAGGGCGTGGGGGACTACTACCCGGCGCAGGGCCTGCTCGAGCGGTTTTTGCGCGCGGGCGTGCCCATCACGGTGGGATCCGACGGCCATGCGCCGGGCGATATCTGCGACGGCATCGCGAGGGCGTATGACCATGCCGCGCGCGTGGGCTACCGCGCCGTCGAGGTGCCCCGCGCCGACGGCTCGTGGGAGGCAATGCCGATTGCCGACTAGTCGCCCGCCCGTCCAGACGGGCGGGCGGCGCTGTACGCCGCCCGAAAACGGGTTGGAAGGCGTTGGAGATCGCGCATCTGGTCATCGACGAACGTTTACTGTCGAGGGCACGGTGCGCGCTTCCGCTATGCACGCCGCCTCGCGACGAAGGGACTGCGGTTTCGCGCCGCATCCATGGCAATCCGAGCGCTTCTGCTGGGGAGAGGGGCGCTGTGGGCCCGTTCGAAGTGCGGTGAGCCCGGCGCTAGCGGCTGCAGGCGACAGGAATCGTGTCCGTATGATAGCCGTCGGCGGTTGCAGGTGACAGGAATCGTGCTCTCGTGACCACAATCGCCGTCACGAGCCGCCAGCCGTTTTTTCGACCCCTGAAACGTGCATACAACCGCCCTTGAATTGAATAAAAAACGGGCGCCCGAAGGCGCCCGTCAAAACGTCGGACAATGTTGTCGCCAAAGGCGCCTTACGAGCGCTTCTCGACCTTCGTGCCGCACTTGGGGCAGGTGACGCGGATGCGGCCCTTGCCACGGGGCACCGACAGGAGCTGGCCGCAGTTCTTGCACTTGAAGTACATCGTGGTCTTGCGGTTCTCCCACATGGTCTGTGCGGTGCGCTTCTTGCGGTCAAAGCTGGAGGCGCCGGGAGCCGCAGCATCCTGGGGGTAGGAGGAGCGGGGGCCGGAGCCGCGCATGCTGCCGGCGAGCGGCGTCTTGGCGAGCAGATTGCGAAACGCGTCGTTCTCGCGTTCGCGGGCGGCGACGTTGGTCGAGAACGCGCGAAGGAGCGCGACGATAACCGCGACGAGCGCGATCCAGCCGAGCCAAGAGATGGAGAAGATCGACCCGATGAGCGCGAGCACCATGCTCGCGCCGCCCAGGGTGGTGGTCAACTCGTCCACGCCACGGCGGCCGTTCATGAAATCGTTCATAGCCACTAGCCTCGATTCTAAGCAGTCAGTCGAACAGGCAGCATTTTACCCGTTTCCTGCGCGCTGCGTATAGCCGAGGACGGGAGAGCCACAAGTTTTCGGAAAAACGTACCGCCGCCGGCGCGTTCGCGCCCGCGTTGCAAAGAGCTGTTGAGGCAGCCGCGATTCCGTCGGCACGCATCCTTCACTTGGCAAGCTTTTCGATGACCATCTCGATCTCGGCGAGCTTGGCGTCCTGCTCGGCCTCGTCGCCCGTCTCCATCGCCGTGCGCACACAGCCCTCGACATGCGCTTTGAGCACGTCGGCGTTGATGCGGGCAAGCAGCGATTCGGTGGCCATGAGCTGCGTGGAGATGTCGATGCAGTAGCGATCGTCCTCCACCATGCGCAGGATGCCGTCGATCTGTCCGCGGGCGGTCTTGAGCAGGCGCGTGATGCGCTCGTGATCTGCCATCATGGCGGCTACGCGACCTTGATCTCGATGACCTTGAAGCTGTCGCCCGCGCCCTCGACGGCAGCGGTGAGCTGCTCGGGGGTCACGGTGTCATCGCACGCGACCTCCACGACGTTGACCTCGTGATCGGCGTCCGCGTCGGTCACGCCCGCGACGTTCAACAGCGCGCTCTCGACGGCGGCGTCGCAGTGGCCGCAGTGCAGGCCCTCGGTCTTGATGGTGTAGTTCATGGTATGTCTCCTTTCCTGTGGGAGCATCGTGTGCTCCTAGTTTCCCATATCGGTCGTCTTGGGGCGAAAACCGCGCAGGCGAAGGGCATTGCTCACCACGCATACGCTCGACAGGCTCATGGCAGCGGCGCCGAACATGGGCGAGAGCTGCCAGCCGAGTACCGGGTACAGCACGCCGGCGGCAAGGGGGATGCCCAGGCTGTTGTAGAACAGCGCCCAGAACAGGTCCTGCTTGATGTTGCGGATGACCGCGCGCGACAGCTCGATGGCGCGGGCGACGTCGAGCAGGTCGCTGTGCATGAGGACGACGTCGGCGCCCTCCTTGGCGACGTCGGCGCCGGCGCCGATGGCCAGGCCGACGTCGGCGCGGGCGAGCGCGGGGGAGTCGTTGATGCCGTCGCCCACCATGGCGACCACGTGACCCGCGTCCTGCAGGTCGCGCACGCGGCGCTCCTTGTCAGCGGGCATGACGTCCGCGACGACATCGGCGAGTCCCACGCGCCGGGCGATGGCGTCGGCCGTCATGCGGTTATCGCCGGTGAGCATGACCGCGCGCACGCCGAGGCGCCCGAGCGCCTCGATGGCTGCGGGGCTGGTGGGCTTGATCTCGTCGGCCACGGCGATCGTGCCGGCGAGTTCGCCGTTTTTGGCGAAGAACAGCGGCGTTTTGCCCTCGCGCGCGAACGTCTCGAGCTGCGCGCGGTCGATTTCGATGCCCAGCTCCGCCATGAGCTGCGCGTTGCCCGCGGCGATGGGGTTCGCGCCCTCGCGGGCGGTGACGCCGCGACCGGGGATGGCGGCGAAGTCGGCCACCGGGCGCGCGACGATGCCCCGTTCGTCCGCTGCGGCCATGATCGCCTCGGCAAGGGGGTGCTCGCTCGATTTCTCGAGGGCGGCGGCGAGTTTGAGCAGCTGCTTTTCGCTCATGGCGCGACCGTCGGCGCGCTCGGCGGGCAGGATGTCGGTCACGGCGGGGCGCCCCTGCGTGACCGTGCCGGTCTTGTCAAGCACGACCGTATCCACCTTGTGCAGGGTCTCGAGGGCCTCGGCGCTCTTGAACAGCACGCCCATCTCGGCGCCCTTGCCGGTGCCGACCATGATTGCCACGGGTGTGGCGAGACCGAGCGCGCACGGGCAGCTGATGACCACGACGGCGACGCCGGCGGTGAGCGCCTCGTTGACGTCGCCGGTCAGGACCATCCAGACGATAAACGTGACGAGCGCGATGAGCAGCACGGCGGGCACGAAGATCGCGGCGACCTTGTCAGCCAGGCGCGAGATGGGGGCCTTCGTGGCGTTGGCGTCCTCCACGAGCTGGATGATCTTGGCGAGGCTCGTGTCAGAGCCCACACGGGTCGCGCGGAAGGTAAACGAGCCGGTGCGGTTAATGGTCGCGGCGTGCACGGTGTCGCCGGGGTTCTTCTCCTGCGGGATGGACTCGCCGGTGAGTGCGCTCTCGTCGATGGCGGACGTGCCCTTGAGCACGACGCCGTCGACGGGCACCGACTCGCCCGGGCGCACGCGCACGGTTTGGCCCACCTGGATGGCGTCGACATCGACTGTCTTCTCGCTGCCGTCCGCGGCGACGACGCACGCCGTCTTGGGCGCGAGGTCGATGAGCGCCTCGATGGCAGATCCCGTCTTGGATTTGGAGCGGGTCTCCAGGTACTTGCCGACCGTCACGAGCGTGAGGATGGTTCCGGCGCTCTCCAGATACAGGTTGTCCATGGCGGTTGCGGCCGCGCCGTGCACATCGCCGTAGGCAAGCTGGTCGGCCATGACGAACATGGCGTAGACCGACCATGCGACGCTCGCCGTGGCGCCGATGGCGATGAGCGCATCCATGGTGGGGGCGCGATGCGCGAGTGACTTGAAGCCGTTGATGAAGTATGCGCGGTTCATGTACAGGATGGGCAGCAGGAGCACGAACATGGTGAGCGCGAGCGTCATGGCGTGGATGTGGTCGGTGAAGACGCTCGGCAGCGGCCAGCCCAGCATGTGGCCCATGCCGATGTAGAACAAGGGGATGAGGAAGACGATCGAGACGATCAGGCGCGTCTTCATGGCGTCGGCGGTCGCCTCGAGTTTCTTCGTGGGGCTCTCGTGGTGGGCGGCGCCAGGGCCGGCGGTCGCGGTGCCCGGGGCGGCCGATGCGACCGGGGCGGCCGAGTAGCCGGCGCGGTCGACGGCGGCGCAGATGTCGTCGGCGCTCAGCTGGGTTTCGTCATAGTCCACGGTCATGGATCCGGAGAGCAGGTTCACCGAGACGTCCGTCACGCCGTTAAGGCTGCAGACGGCCTTGTCCACATGCGCTTGGCAGGCGGCGCAGGTCATGCCGCCGACGTCGAATTTCTCATGAGCCATGGCGGCTCCTTTCCTTCGCTGTTGTCTGCAGGGTACCCCCACCCCCTGGGGGTGTCAAGGAGCGAGAGGACGTTTCTGTCATTCCGGCATCGGGTATAAGCGGGATAACCGCCCGCGCGACGGAAGGAAGATGTCTCATGGGGTTCTT
>CASEEY010000137.1:1818-6270 GCA_949287055.1 uncultured Collinsella sp. | reverse complement strand
TTATCGGCCACTTTCGGACCAAGCAGCTTCCTCGGCGTGCACTCATCAGGCTATCCAAGTATGTCTACATCGTGAGCCCCGAATTGCTGTTCCTCGATTTGGCGCGAGACGACAGCATCAGCATCGAAGACCTCGCCATCATAGGATTCGAGCTCTGCGGAACATACCTGCTCGATGATTCATGGGATGGACTGACGCAAACCGAAGCTGCACTGACCTCGACGGTAAAGCTAGAGCGTTTCATCCGCACAAATAAGGGCTTTAGCGGCGCGAAGCGCGCCGCCCGCGCGCTTCGCCTCGTCTACGACAAATCAAACTCGCCGATGGAAACCGTACTTGCCGCACTCGTAACCTTTCCACGACAGATGGGTGGATTCGGAATCGGTCCGATTGCCATGAACCAGGAAGTCGAAACAGCAGATGGAACGAAGTGGGTAGACCTGCTGATAAAAGGCGCAAATGTAGGTCTGGAGTATAAGGGTCGAGATACTCATCCTCCGGAGCAGACCCAGCGTGACGACCGACGCCAAAATAGATTGGTTGGCTCCGGGATTACCATCCTCAACGTGTGGTACGAAGACCTTGCCGAGCTACATCTCCTCAACCAGCTGCATGCCGATATTGTAAAGGCCATGGGAAAACGCCTGAGAATCCGCGACGAGCAGTTCGAGCCCCGTCAGAGCATCTTGCACGCACGGGTTTTGCCCACCATCAAGCGATACAGCAAGAGCAATTGATGCCGGTGGAGGCTCGTAATCGCGTTTGTGGTCACGAGCGCACGATTACTGTCAGTCTAGCCCCGCTGAGAGGAGCACGATGGCGGACGAAGACGGTAAATCAGTAGCCTGTAGACTGAGAGCCGTTTCAAAGCATGATCGATTGGCATGTTATGCGGCATCACAGGCCGCACATAGCCGGTCGCGTCCCGCCAACTGAGCCAGCCCTCCGTTTTCATGCGGTTGATTGACAGTAATCGTATCCTCGTGACCACAATCGCAATCACGAACGATGCAGGAGCCTAAAAGGACAACGAATCGGACCTACGAAAGGCGCTTGGCCATCCACAGGTGCGGCTGTCCCTCGTCCTCGTAGTCCACGTCGGAAATCTGAACATACCCCAGCTTGGCGTACAGATCGCGCACGTATTCCTGGGCGTGCAGCTTGCACACCTTGGCACCCGCCTCGCATGCCGCCGTATCGCTCATCTGGACGATAGCCGTCGCAAGCCCATGACGCCTGAACTCAGACAGAACCGCCACACGCCCAAGCAGGTACACCTCGGACAGCTCGGTGCCCTCGTCAAAGGAGCACGTCGGCGGACAGGGCGCGTCGGGAGCTAAAGCGCGCTCAACGGATGCCGGGAAAACACGTGCGCATCCGGCGAGCCCGCCGTCAACATACAGGGTTATGTGCAGGCAGGAGGGGTCGTCATCGATGGCATCGAACTCGTTTTCGTAGCCCTGCTCGTCCATAAAGACACGGCGCCGGACCTCGAAGGCGTCTTCACGCATGCCGACTTTGAGCTCGATGGCCATGAATCCTCCCCTAAACGCGCATGTGCCGACCGCGCACGGAGTATTTCTTCCGGGCTTCGGCAAGGTAACGGTAATGCTCGGGCAGATGCGCATCGCTCGCGATGTAGGTGTACATCATCTTGTCGAACATCACCCTGGCCGGGCGCTTCTCGCGGCCAAGCCTTCCGCCGGCGATGAAATCGGCAGACGCCTGCAGCTTGCAGCCCATACGCATAAGGTTTACCGCGACGTTGACGTCATCCTGGATGGCGCGGTAGCGCTCAGGATGGGCGATGATCACCTCGTAGCCCCGACCCTGCAACTCGAAGATCGTGCGCTCGTACTCCTGAAACTCGAGCTTGCCGGCGTGCGTCGAAAGCTCGAGCAGAAACTCGTTGCTGCCGTCGAAATGCAGGTAGTCGGCCCAGTCCATACCAAGGTCCATGAGCTTGGCATGGTTGACCTCAAACCCCATCTGGAGCGGGAAACCGCCCGCGTGCGCCCGCAGCAACTCGAAGGCATCCCACATGGCATCGTAGTCAAAATAGGGATCGCGGCAGTGGGGCGTGCAGACGATGCTCGTCACGCCGGCGGCCTTCGCCGCCTCGATCATGGCAAGGCTCTCCTGCAGGTCGGCAGCGCCGTCGTCAACTCCGGGCAGGATATGACTGTGGATATCGCGCATCGAAGGCGTCGTCTTCTACTGGCGGGAGAAACGGCTGCCCGAAGCCTGCACGGCAGGCGGCACGACTCCCTGAGCGGCACCGCGCGACGAGCCCTCCGAGGAACGGGCCTTCTTGCCGTCCTTGGTGTAGTAGGAGTAGTAGTACTCGCTCGTCTCGGTCTCGCAGTAGTTCATGACGGCACCGATCACGTGCACCTCGGCGCGACGCAGCTGGTCAAAGGCGGCCGTGACCTCGGTGCGCTTGGCGAAGTTCTCGCGAACCACAAACAGCACGCCGTCGGACAGCTGTCCGACCTCGGCGGCGTCGATGAAGGTACCCACCGGCGGGGTATCGAAAATCACGTACTGGAACGACGCGCGCAGGCGCTCGACCAGGCGCTTGAAACGGCGGGACGCGATGATGTCAGCCGGGTTGGGGATGTGCGGCTCGGAATCGAGGAAGTACAGGTTCTTCTGGCTCGTCTCGACCACGGCCTCCTCGAGCTTCATCTGCTCGGAGAGCACCGCGTACAGGCCGCCGCGCGAACGCACGCCGATCATCTGGCCCATGGAGCGGCGGCGCATGTCGCACTCCACCAGCACGACGCTCTTGCCGCTCGTGGCGATGGCCTGAGCAAGGTTCAGCGCCACGGTCGACTTGCCCTCGTTCGGGGTCGACGAGGTGATCGTGATCACGCGGATGGGATCGTCCACGCTGGCAAAGCGGATGTTGGCCAGCAGGGTCTTGGCGGCGTTCTGGACAACGAGCTTGTCCGCGCCCATCTTCTTGCGAGCCATCGGTTACTTACCACCCTTCATAGCGGGAATGCGGCCGACCACGGGGATGCCGAGCAGTTCCTCGACGTCCTCGGAGCTGCGGACGCGCGTGTCGAGCATATCCATGAGCACCACGATCGCGACGGCCATGAACAGGCCGGCGAGCAGGGCGACGGCGACGTAGAGCGGACGGTTGGGGCCGCTGGGCGCATCGGGCGAGACGGCCTCGTCGATGACGTTGATGCTATCGGCCACCTGGACATCCTGCGCGACGATAGAGACCTGGCGGGCCATCTCGTTCGCGACATCGGCCACGCCCTCGGCGTTGGGGCCGGTCACGGACAGGGTAACCACGCGGGTCGTCGTCTCGCTCGCAACGCTCACGTCGTAGGCGGAAAGGTCCTCGAGGCCGAGCGCAGCGGCGGTGTCCTTCTCCACGCGATCGCTCTCCAGCAGGCGAGCGACGTCGTTTGCGAGCAGCTGGCTGGCGGTCAGGTCGGTGTAGTTGGCGCCCTGAGACTGAGACTCGCTCGTGTTGGCCAGGATGTACATGCTGGTCTCGGCGGTGTAGGTATTGCGCATGAGCGCGAAGCTCGCGACCGCCATGGCGAGCGCGCACACGAGCGGCAACACGATTACCAGCTGCAGATGCTTCTTGAGCAGCTGGAACAGTTCTAGCAGAGTCATCGAGCGAGCCTTCCCTCTCGTCTTGTTTGCACCGAAATCGTCGGTACCCCATCATGGCGCCACGTTCCAGCCGGACGGCGATTGCACGCCGGCGATGTGCGCCCATATTCGTCCAACACGATATCTTAACGCATCAACATCGGGTTCAGGAGAACCGCAGGAACGCGTTGGCATCTTCACCAATTTCCAATGACGGAAACGCAGGTAGCGCGCGACGGCAATCGGGCGGGGCGCAAAATCCACGACACCCTCGGTATGAGCCGGACGCATCGAGCGGGCCGCCGCAAACGGCAAGCATGGCCCGGCTCGGCCCCCATCATCCCGATCGATGACGGCACCCATAGAAGCGCAGAGCCTGCGGTTGAGGGGACCATCTGTCGGAGGGCCCTCAACGCGGACGGGCGCAGAGCCTCATGCCGCTTCCTACTCCGGCTGCCCATCCTGCACCGAAACGGTATCCGCCGGGAAGCGCACGGTGATGGTCGTCCCCTCCCCCAGCGTGCTGTCGACCGAGATGGTCGCGTTGTGGAACACCGCCGCGTGCTTGACGATCGCCAGACCCAGGCCCGTACCTCCACGCGCCTTGGAACGGCTCTTGTCCACGCGGTAAAAGCGCTCGAACACCTTGTCCTGCTCCTCGGGAGCGATACCGATGCCCGTGTCCTCCACGCTGATGAAAGGCGCCCCGTCCTCGGTGCCGCACCGCATGGTGACCGAACCCGCCGGCTTGTTGTAGCGAATCGCATTGCTGGCAAGGTTGTACACGAGCTCGTCGAGCAGCCGCGGCACACCGAGCACGATGGCGGGGGC